>JAJFJO010000165.1 GCA_021774015.1 Gammaproteobacteria bacterium | reverse complement strand
GACGATGTTGTCGATGAGTCTCACTTGCGCCGCGGCCAAGACACCGCCAATGCAGTTTGGGGCAATCAGGCGAGCGTTTTAGTCGGTGATTTTCTCTATTCGCGCGCTTTTCAGCTACTCGCACGCCGCAATAATACAGCCGTTATGCAGGTGCTATCTAACACGACCAACGCGATTGCTGAAGGTGAAGTGTTACAGCTAATGAACCGCCACGATGCAGAGCTCTCAGAAGCGGGCTATATGGATGTCATTAACCGTAAAACAGCCAAACTATTTGAATCCTCAGCAGAGATCGGCGCTATACTCGGCACAGATAATATCGAGCAGCGCCAAGCAATGGCGCAATACGGCTTAAACCTAGGTCTGGCTTTTCAGATTATTGATGATTTGCTCGACTACACCGCCTCACCCGAAGTGATGGGTAAAAATGTGGGTGACGATCTTGCAGAAGGCAAAATGACGTTGCCACTAATTTATGCCCTACAAAATACCAATGAATATCACCGTCAGCACATTCAAATTGCAATCAAGCAAGGCCTGCTAAAGAAGTATGATGTCGTTATGGAAGCAATCCAACAAACTAACGCCTGCAATTACAGCCTACAAGTAGCTAAACATCATGTCGAACTGGCTAAAAAAGACCTAGAAATACTCGCCCCGTCCCCATATCGCCAAGCTCTATATGAGCTGATAGACTTTGTTGTTGAGCGTAACTTCTAACGGCGTATAGCTCAGCCTGGTAGAGCACTGCCTTCGGGAGGCAGGGGTATGTTAACAATGTTATCGTGGCCATTACTACTCGCCACCTCAAGAGATGTTGTACCATCATCTAACTGCTTGCCAACATCTGCGCCTACAATAATTAATTATATTACAATGGCCTCGTGGGCACTCTCACAAACAACATGCATCAGTGAGTGCTAATTGCATTCATCGTCCCGCACTACACCCTTCAGTTTTATCTGCTCCCACACTACCAGATTCAGTTGTATCAGCTGCACCAGCACCTGCGTGAAAACCAACTACAGCTGCAGCTCTTGCCGGCTTTACAGTACGCCCACTGCCAGGAATTGCTTTCGCCCAATCGGATCTGTCCTCAAATGCCATGATGCCATCCGGGTATTTTGCTAAATGCGCTTCGAGGAGAACTACAATGTTTTGATTATTATGCTGACGAGCTGTCTCTAGTGCGGTTATTCCTTTGGGATTTATCATGGCATTGACACCTGCATCCAACAAACATCTAACTATGGATATATCACCATTTTTACAAGCATGTTTTAGTGGGGTTAACCCATCACTTTCCATAACATCTTTCCCCGCACCAGCTTGCAATAGTAGGGGCAGACGCAACCTGCAAGGCAAGTGGAGATTCTCCATCGGAAGTAGCTCGCATATGGGATCAGCCTGAAATGGCTGCATTGCTTGAAGCCCATGTAGAAAAATACTCTGATGGTGTCATGGTATTTGAAGATAGGCCCGACTGGGCAAAATTAATTCCTAGTGGTGGAGACACAGTAAAACCGTCTAAAGCTGCAGCTGCAGTTGGCTTTCCTGCCGGTGCTGGTACTGGTGCTGGTGCTGGTGCAGCTGATACAACTGAATCTGGTAGTGTGGGCCCTAGTAAAACTAAAAAATGTTGCGTGAGTTAATATGGCAACGACCTGTGACAAAAAATGACTTTCAGTGTGCGCCAAAACAGTACGAACTAGCTCGGCGCAACTGCAATTATTTCCTTATTTTTTCTTGTTTTTTGAAGCTGAAGACTTCGCTTTCTTTTTGCAGAACTTCGCCCTCTTACAAGCTTTTTTGCTCTTCTTATTTCTATTGCATTTTTTTACATATCAACAGCGAGAGCGCTTTTTGGGTTTTGCCTTTGCTATTGTTGTTTGTGCTGTTGATGTCTTATGTTTCGCTGTAGTCGCTGTTGCTTGCGCAGCAAAAATGCTAGTTGCAAATAACCCAGCTAAAAATGAAACAATTCCTTTTTTAAAGTATTTTTCAATATTAATATTCCGTTAAAATAGCAAAACTACAACTGGACTCAGCTTTGCTAAACAGTACTTTTTGAGCAATCAGGATCATAGCCTATTAGCTGAGGGCTTCCAAAATAGAATCCGATGTCTCAAAGCGCCAAATAACAAGCGACGAGTGCGTTTTTTGCGCAGGCCGCTATGTCAAAAATATATCCTAGAGATAATAAGTTAGTGATAGAATCATTCGACCTCAATCTGTTAATAAATTCATTTCATTATTTATCAATAAGTTGCTTTCCAGGGGTGTAGCGTTGGATTTTACGTTCAGTTTTACCCCATCGCTTACTAAATTTAGACGTCAAAAAGCATTTATTTTTGTTCCCAAGAAGGTGTTTTTATTGTATAAGTTTCCAGCTTGGTCAGAGTTTTTTCTTCTGGCCTTTGTCTTTTTTTGTTCAGGAGTTAGGCCATGAATGATGGTGACTTTGATGTGATTGACGATGACTCAATCAACGATGGTGAATCCATTGTAAACGAACGCCAAGGGAAAATAAAGTGCTCCGATAAACGACAACGTTTGGAAGATTTACTGGAAGAAAAACGTTTGCGAACTGAACTGGATGGATATGATGAGCACCTGAGCAGGAAGCGATCATATTACAATGATGATATCTTTGATGTTTAACAACTTTATAGAGCGGCGCCTAGTCTCTAGCTCTACAGGGGAAGAAAATGGTAACCATGCCAATTAATATTATATTGGGTTTTACAGCTAACATCATGAGTAATGTTGCTTTCGTTCCACAAGTTATTAAGTCGTTCCGTCGAAAGAAAGTCGATGACTTAAGTATTGGTATGTTTGTGCTGCTATTTGCGACACAACTTTGCTGGATTGGATACGCAATCCCCATTCACGCAAAGCAATTATGGACATCGAGCTTAACTGAAATCATCTTGTTAATACCAATTTTTGCGTTATGGATGCGATATCGAACACCTGAATCCAAATAGAGAAAATACGATGTCATCAATCTTAAAGACACTTAAAGACCGCAATCACTTTTTCTATTGAACATAAAAAATAGTGATTATCGTCAAAATCAATCGCAAGTTGTGGCCCACTGCACTGAGTAGTGCATTTAACTGGTCACCATGAGTCCCTTTGAGATAATTCCTACCTAACTGGCCATCTCTTTTCGCATGACTGAATATAGCTTTAATCGCGTTACGTTTTTTCATGAGTCGTTTGAGATAACGGGTGGCATAGGTACGTTTTTTCCGGGTCACATGCACTCCAGAAATTTTTTCTTCGTTATCTTTATAACCATTATCAGCAAAGGTATGCCTTGGTCCTACGCCAATAATTGCTTCAACTTGATCTAACGCGGGCTTTAGTGTGTGGGCATCATATGTTGTTCCAGGTAGGGCTTTTGCCCCCACAATTAAGTTGCTTCTTGTGTTGCCACTGCACTTACCTTAATACCAAATTCATAGCGTTTGGCGACTTTGCCTTTCGCGATACACTCTACCTCTGGGGCAAAGACTATAAAGCTTATTCTTGTTCGTACGGATTTGTATTAGCAAACGATTCACATTGTCTAATTTAAAGCGGCTTCAACCGTGAATTGCAGTAATGCTTGTGCATCTTCTGCTGTCATTTTCTTGCGTTACTGAACTTTTTGGAAATCATGGGTTGTTCAGGGCTAACTAATTACACCATACTTTCCTCTTGTGCGAGCTTTGTTATCGTGGCCATTACTACTCGCCACCTCAAGAGATGTTGTACCATCATCTAACTGCTTGCTATCATCTAACTGCTTGCCAACATCTGCGCCTACAATAATTATATTACAATGGCCTCGTGGGCACTCTCACAAACAACATACATCAGTGAGTGCTAATTGCATTCATCGTCCCGCACTACACCCTTCAGTTTTATCTGCTCCCACACTACCAGATTCAGTTGTATCAGCTGCACCAGCACCTGCGTGAAAACCAACTACA
>JAJFJO010000164.1 GCA_021774015.1 Gammaproteobacteria bacterium | reverse complement strand
AGTGCGATCGCTGCGAATTATTTTATTAAATTTACTGCTAGTTTATTGCTATCAGATGGGCGCGGGTTGATTGCGCGTAGTTGGCATCGATCTCATCCCTGGTTTTGGTTGGGTATTTCAGTGTCATTATTGTTGCTATTGTCTGCGCTTGTATTTTTATGTTGGTTTGTTATCGCGCGTTTATCGTTGCCCATTAATGATTTTATTATCGCGGCGAAGCGTTTTGGTGTGGATATTCAGTCGCCGCCGCTAGCTGTGACAGGCCCGCCAGAGTTGCAAGCAGTGACTAAGGCCTTTAATGAAATGCAGGATCGTATTCGTCGATTAATTCATGATCGAACGCAAATGTTAGCCGCTATTTCGCATGATTTACGCACACCCATTACCCGCTTGCAGTTGCGCGCAGAATATTTAAAAGATACGCCACAATATGAAAAAGCGGTGGCTGATCTCGATGAAATGGATAACATGATTGCATCAATTTTATCTTTTGCACGCGAATATGCCAGCAATGAGGTGATGGAGCGTTTTGATATTAATGCGTTGTTGGAAACGTTATGTGATGAGATGGTGGATGTGGGTAATAAGGTCACGTACCAAGGTGCAGAAAATCGAGTTGTTATGTTGGGTCGTTTGTCCGGATTAAAGCGCGCTTTTTCTAACTTGGTTGATAATGCAGTTAAATATGGTGATGAAGCAAAAGTGTCTTTAAATATTGTTAATGCTAAGTTGCAAGTTAAAATTAGCGATCAAGGGCCAGGTATACCCGAAGATGAGAGAGAGAAAGTATTTGCGCCATTTTACCGTGTCGATAAATCACGCTCGCCACAAAAAGCAGGCACCGGTTTGGGTATGGCGGTCGCGCGAGATATTGTCCGTTCTCATGGCGGTGATATTGTGTTGCATAACCGTGATCCGAAAGGTCTCATGGTTGTGGTGACGTTACCACTATAAAAAGCTATTTAACTATTGCATTCGTAATTTCTTGTGCGCTATAGTTAAGTCAATCTGTTGTAATAATAATTTACTGAAGCTGGGGTTTTTATGCAAATTAAAAAATTATTTTTAATACTTATTTTATGGGGTCTCACCAGTTTGGCCTTGGCAGAATTCCCCATGCAGGACACAAAAATGATATTGTGTTTGCGCCCAACATCTATTGTTTTGGTGAACAAATCGAGTATGGCATCTAATTCGAGTTTTGTTACTAAGCGGGGTGGGCATTACAAGTTATATGATAAAAAACAGATTCTTGTTAAACCGAACATGGCTTTTTTAAATCTTAACTTTAATGGTCAGTCAGCTTTCCAGCTTGCTTTTGACGGGAAGTGCCGATTGCATTTGCAAAAAAAGTACTTTTGCTTTGTGGGTGCAAATGATCGCCGTCATTGTTTAAAAGCTAAGCTTAAAGAACATAGGCGTCATTATCAGCTAACCATCCATGATGTTCGGGTTCGCCGAAGGTAGTATGCCTGTATTGGGGGTGGAGTGGCGCACCACGCGATTTTTTTACGCCATACCCGGCTACATGAGGTGGGGGTTGCACTGGATAAGCGCGTTCAACTACGTTTTTGCCAAAAACAGCAAGCTAAGCTATAATTAATCTAACTAGACTGACTAGATAGGTGATGTTATGCAAACATGGCAATTACAACAAGCAAAAGCCAAATTCAGTGAAATGGTACGGGCTGCACAAGCCAAGGGGCCGCAAATGGTGAGTTTGCATGGAGATCCAGCTGTGGTGGTGATTTCTATTAAAGACTACCAAAACATGAAAGCAGAAAAGCCTAATTTTGTGGAGTTTATGCAAAATTCTCCATTAGCATCGGCTGATTTAGACATTGATAGAATGAGTGATCCTCCAAGGGATATTGAGCTGTGAGCTATTTATTAGATACAAATATAGTGTCAGGGTTTATGTGCAAAAAGCCAGATATTAAATTTTTGGCTTGGTTTGATGATAAACCTGAAGAGAGCTTTTTTGCCAGTGTTTTGAGTATAGGTGAGATTCGCAAAGGGGTGGATAAATTGCAGTCCTCGAAAAAAAAGGAAAAATTGCGAAATTGGTTAGAGTTTGAGTTACAGATATGGTTTGATAATAGAATACTAGCTATCGATGCTGATGTCGCCAATAAATGGGGTGAAGTGCTAGCGATGAACTCAAAAACATTGTCTGCTATTGATAGCTTAATAGCTGCAACAGCTTTGCAGTATAATCTTCGCTTGGTGACTCGTAATACAAAAGATTTTGACATCGCTGGTTTGGAGCTTATTAATCCTTGGCAACTGGATTAATGAGAGATAGGTTAATTCACCGTGCTCATCTTCATAACTTAATCACCACCGAATCCTATGCAGGTTCAGCTCAATAACGCTATTGTCATGATAGCTAGAACTATGAAAGTAGTTACTCTACCGCTATAATCTCAGCTGCTTCATGGAGAAAGGGCAGGGATACAATATGAGCAAACGGACAGCACTATATGAACTTCATAAGCAGGCAGGTGCACAACTCGTTGATTTTGCGGGTTGGGATATGCCGCTCAATTATGGTTCACAATTACAAGAGCATCGCGATGTGCGTGAGCATGTGGGTATTTTTGATGTGTCTCATATGGGCGTGGTTGCAGTAACGGGGGCGCAAGCTACCGATTATTTACGATCCTTATTGGCCAACGATGCTGCTAAATTAAAAGAAGCAGGGCACGCATTATACAGCTGCATGTTGAATCAAACCGGTGGCATTATCGATGATCTTATAGCTTACCGAATATCTGATACTGATTACCGCATTGTCATTAATGCGGGTCGTCGTGAGGAAGATATGCAATGGATGCAAACTCAAGCTCAAGCCCAGTCGTTCGAAGCCAGTATCACTTTATTGGATAATACTTGCATACTCGCTTTGCAGGGACCTGAAGCAATTGATCATGTCTGCCAATTATTCCCCGAGCATACACAAACAATTTCGGCATTAAAACCCTTTAAGGCTATTGTTAATGATGAGTGCATTATTGCGCGTACAGGTTATACCGGTGAAGATGGTGTTGAAATGGTTGTAACACCAGAGCAAGCACAACATATTTGGCAGCACGCATTAAATAATGGTGTGAAGCCTTGCGGGCTGGGTGCACGCGATACGTTACGTTTGGAAGCGGGCTTGAACTTATATGGCAGTGATATGAATGAAGACACCTCGCCGTTAGAGTCTAATTTAGCATGGACAGTATCTTGGAAAGATGAGGCGCGTGATTTTATAGGTAAGCAAGCACTGCTAGCACAAAAACAACAAGGCCTTACGCAGCAATTAGTGGGTGTCGTTATGTTAGAGCGTGGTGTTATGCGCGACCATCAAAAAATAATTATTGATGGCGTGGGTGAAGGCGAAATTACCAGCGGAAGTTTTTCACCTAGCTTGCAGCATTCAATTGCACTAGCACGTGTACCTATAAATGCAGGCTCTCGTGCCTTTGTGGAGCGGCGAGGTCAGCGAATACCCGTGCATTTAATAAAGCCGCCTTTTATACGTCGCGGGAAAAAAGTATTTAACATTGAAAATAATATGGAGAAAATGTCATGAGTATGTGTCCAATAGAATTAAATTATACGAAATCGCACGAATGGGTGCGTAAAGATTCTGATGCGGTTTGTACGATCGGTATTAGCGACCACGCACAAAAACTGTTGGGTGATTTAGTGTTTGTTGAATTACCTGAAGTAGGGCAAACCGTTAAGGCGGGCGATGAAATTGCAGTCATAGAGTCTGTAAAAACAGCAGCCGATGTGTATGCGCCAGTGAGCGGTGAAATTATTGCAATTAATGATGAATTGGCATCAGCCCCTGAACAAGTTAATCAAGATCCTTATGGTATTGGTTGGTTGTATCAAGTCAGAATGTCTGATGCGCAAGAGTTAGAAGATTTACTGGATTCTGATAGTTATGAAACGGCGGTAATGGAGGGATAGTTAGTGCCTTATATTCCACATACGGCCGATGATGTGTCGGCAATGCTGGCAGAAATTGATGTACATACTATTTCTGGTTGCTTCGATGAAATTCCAAGTGATTTGCCGCGGGCTGCATTAGAAAAAGTGCCTACCGGTTTAAATGAACTTGAAATGTCACGTTTAATGCAAACGCGTGAGCCAAAATTACAAGCGGGCAATTGTTTTATCGGCGCGGGTGCTTACGAACATTATATTCCTGCCGCGGTAACAGATATATTAAGCCGAGGTGAATATTACACCGCTTACACACCGTATCAAGCAGAAGCAAGCCAAGGTTCGTTGCAGCTAATTTATGAATATCAGAGCATGATGGCTAATGTAATGGCGATGAATGTGTCGAATGCCTCTATGTATGAAGGTGCGTCGGCTTTGGCAGAATCTGTGTTAATGGCCGTGCGCATTAAGCGTCATCGTGCTAAGCGGATTTTGGTGCCGAATAATATTCATCCCAATTATCGACTGGTGTTAAAAACGGTGTTGCAACATCAGGATGTGATTATTGAAGAGTTGCCATTTATTCAAGAAACGGGGCAAATTGACGCACACTTTTTAGAGACGATAAACCCAGATGGTTTGGCGGCTGTTATTATTCCTCAGCCAAATTTTTTTGGCGGCTTAGAAGAAGTTAGTGAATTTACCGATAAAGCACATCAATTAGGTGCATTAGTTATTGCCTTAGTGAACCCTATGGCGATGGCGTTATTAGCGCCGCCAGGTGAGTGGGGTGAAGCGGGTGCAGATATTGTATGTGGTGAGGGTCAGCCATTAGGTGTGCCACTCTCTTCAGGTGGGCCTTATTTTGGTTTTATGTGTTGTAAGCAAGAATACGTGCGGCAAATTCCAGGTCGTCTTGTTGGGCGCACTCAGGACACACAAAATCGAGATGGTTATACATTAACGTTACAAGCGCGTGAACAACATATTCGACGAGCTAAGGCGACATCGAATATTTGTACCAATCAAGGTTTGATGGTGGTTGCTGCGACGGTGTATATGAGTTTGATGGGTGCTAGTGGCTTGCATTCTGCAGCGGCGGCAAGTCATCAGCGTGCGAGTGATTTGTTAGAGCGCCTAACAACCATTGAGGGTGTGAGCCGAGTTTTCGATGCTCCAGTGTTCCATGAGTTTGTTATTCGTCTGGATAAACCGGTTGAAAAGGTATTAGAACAATTGTTGGATTTTGGCTTGGAAGGAGGCTTTAATTTAAAACCGTGTTATCCGCAATTGGGTGAATGTATGTTAGTGTGTGCTACGGAAACTAAGACCAACTTGGACTTGGAACGCTACCAGCAATTATTATCAAAATGTATTTCTCAATAAGGATTGGTTTATGCTAACGTTTGATAAATCACAACAAGATCGTCATTCAGTTGCTCACGTGATGTATGGCAATTTCAATGTTTCCGATATTCCAGCGCATTTGCTTCGCGCAAAACCGCCGGTAATGCCAGAATTATCAGAGCTAGAGGTCGTGCGACACTATACGCAGCTATCGCGCAAAAATTTTTCCATCGACACCCATTTTTATCCATTGGGTTCTTGTACGATGAAGTACAACCCACGTGCCGCACACAAGCTTGCATCATTACCCGGTTTTTTGAATCGCCATCCTTACGGTTTGGATAAAAGTGGTCAAGGGGTTTTGCAATGTTTGTATGAACTGCAGGATATGTTGATTGATATTACGGGCATGGCAGGTATTTCATTAGCGCCCATGGCAGGCGCGCAAGGTGAATATGCGGGCGTTGCCATGATTGCAGCATACCATCGTGCACGTGGTGATTTGCAGCGTGATGAAATGATTGTGCCGGATGCGGCGCATGGAACCAACCCTGCTTCTGCAGCAAAGTGCGGTTTTAAAGTCAAAGAGGTGCCTACTACCGAAGAAGGCGATGTTGATTTAGAGGCGTTGAAAAAAATGGTGGGTGAGCATACTGCTGGAATTATGTTAACGAACCCATCAACGTTGGGTGTGTTTGAGCGCCAGATTATACAAGTGGCAGACATTGTTCACGCAGCAGGTGGTTTATTGTATTACGATGGTGCGAATTTAAATGCAATTTTGGGCCAGTATCGGCCGGGTGATATGGGCTTTGATGTGATGCATTTAAATCTGCATAAAACGTTTGCGACACCGCATGGTGGCGGTGGTCCAGGTGCGGGCCCTGTTGTAGCAAATGAACGATTAAAACCGTTCTTGCCTGTTCCAATGGTGGGTAAGGACAATAATAATTATCGTTGGTTGGATGCGAATGATTGTCCGCAAAGCATTGGGCGTTTATCTGCCTTTATGGGTAATGCGGGTGTGCTAATGCGCGCTTATATTTACACGCGATTGTTGGGTAAAGAAGGTTTGTTGCGGGTGTCTAAGTACGCGACGTTAAACGCAAATTATTTAATGGTGCGCTTACAAAAAATGGGTTACACATTGGCTTATCCTTCGCGTCGAGCGAGCCATGAGTTTATCGTGACGATAAAACCATTGACCAAAGAGTATGGTGTAACGGCTTTGGATATTGCAAAGCGTTTATTGGATTATGGTTATCACGCACCGACGATTTATTTTCCATTGTTGGTTCCAGAGTGTTTGTTAATCGAACCTACGGAAACGGAAAGCAAGCAAGAGTTGGATCGTTTTTTGGATGCTATGCACTCAATTTTGCTTGAAGCTCAGCAGGATCCTGAAAAATTACGTCAAGCGCCACATCAAATGCCCATTAGTCGATTGGATGAAGTAAAGGCGGCGCGTGAGTTGGATTTAAAGTGGAGCTCACCTGAGCACCGCAAAAACACAGCGACGAGTGAGTCGGTTTAAAAATATTTTATGGAAATTTAATAATCACGGATATTGTTTAAACTACCGGGCGCACTATTAAAAATGTTTATGGGGGACAGTCTGCATGTCCGTCCTACCTGCTATTTTAAAAAGTGCGAAAGTGACAGAAAACTCCTCTCTCTATCGTTCGTTGTAAGTTTCAATTTACAATTGCATCTTTACTTTCGTTATTTAATTTTACATCCTTTTTTTTCATCTTTCGTAAGATAGACATCGGAGTTCGAGGGAATGTCAGTACACAAGTTAATTCCTTTGTCATTGTTCTTTATTCGAAATGTTTGTAGAGAGCAGTAGTGGCTGGGAGTATAGTTAAAGCTAGTATTTGGTTCAAAGTCTTTTTTAAAATGACGGCAAAGGCCAGTGTCAGAGCTGGAATCATAACCATAATCAGGCTCCACGACTATATTATAAAGCTTGGTGCCAGTATGGTTATAGATTGTCATGGAGTATGCCATGCTAGCTGATAGTAGCAAACTTGTAGAGCATAGTGAAATAAGCCACTTTAAACTTTTCATAACAAATCTCCTGGTTATGGAATAACGTATCATAAGCTAATTGTAGTATATTAATAGGGTTTCGCAAATAGCAAGAGCTATTAAGTGCCTGCAGTAATAGCTGGAGCTTGTGGTGGTGTTCCCACTGTAGCAGCACCAGTAGAAGCGCCATCTTGCACTCCTGCGAGTTTTTGAACGGTGCAGTAATCAGAGATAAGTGCTTGTAGGTGTCCATTTATTGTCTGCAACCTTTCTAGCCCAATGTTTAAGTTCTCACCTCCAGCGCTTTGTTTGGCGATTTGATCGGCAACCATTCTTAGTGCATCCTTTAGATGACCGTGTGTGAGGTCAATAGGGTCAGTTTCATCATAGCTGCCTCTTAAAGGGGTTTCGGGTTTTTTTGGAATATCAGCCTGTGAAAATCGTGCAATGATGCCACGTGTTTCGGCTAATAAAGTGGGTAAGGATTTTTGTGTAATGATCTGTCCCCAGTCTCGATCAAATCCACGATCACTAATTTGTTGCGACGTTAGGTTATTGTGCTGTTTAAAATAGTCTGCTACAGCTGTTAGCGCAGTCTCTATAGCATGTTGTATTGCTTGAGTGGGGTGGGATTCAATACCAAGTTGAAAAAAAAAGTGTCTGTTGTTTCTGGGTGGTGACCCTGGACTATCTGATTTTCTACTCACCTTGCTACCCTCGTCTAAATTCAATTAGATGAAACAACAAGAGTCCGTTCTATAAGCCATCAATGATAATATCTTTAGTTTGTCCTTAGTATAATACATAAAATCGACTAAAAAGGCTAGCCAAATTTTTCAGCTAACCGTTTCGCTAACCGGGGTTTTAGTTCTATTCCTAATTCTTCCCATTGAAATCGGCGTGTCATCATTTGATCTTTACAACTTAAATTAGCCATCACGCCGCCATCTGTTAATTGCAATTCAATTTTTAGTTGGCGCGAGTGTGGAATATTAGAGTCTTTAAAAACAATACCGGCATCAATACCAAGTGCAAAAGTATGATGATCAGAGCCTGGCATTTCAGCAACAGGAATATCAATCAAGCCAATAATTGCTTTCTCATCTAAAGCTGTGCCGTGTTGCAGTTTATATTGTTCGGGATATTCAGGCCCTAATAAATAGATTGGGCTGATATTACAACTGATAGTGCCTGCTGCAGTGCAGTCTTGAACGTTAACGCAATAACTATGAGTTGCAATAAACGGGCTTAATTGTTTGGTGGTTGTGTTAAGCGCGCTAAATAAACCAAATAAACAATCCGTATCATCGTAATAATGTAAGATTTTTTCAATTACATGACGTGCGATAGATGTGGTTTTTTTGCTGTCGTCTCTTTCAAAATCAGTAATCGTAGAATCGTTCTCTTCAGGTGCAGATTGCAAATCATGCCAAGTAATAATGGGCTTTTTTAAGGTATCCGTGTTGTCTAAAGGCGCCTGGAAATCGACATTCACCATCAGTTGCAATGTGGCAAGAATGTCCGCATCCCAACTGGGTTTAAATGTTATATCAAGCATGTCATCAATCCTTTTTCTAGGTTTATCGATTATGTTTCGTTACTATAACGGACGAATATTAAATCAATCTTAAAACATGG
>JAJFJO010000163.1 GCA_021774015.1 Gammaproteobacteria bacterium | reverse complement strand
TAGTGCGCTGCATTGGGCGATATCAAATGATAATTTTGCTATTACTGAGCTGTTAATTAAAGCGGGTGCGGATGTTAATGCATACAATATTTCCAGCGAACCTGTGTTAGTGCGGCCATTGTTGCGCAATGATAAAGCGTTTAAAGAATTGTTAATTGAGAATGGCGCTAGCATTACTTTTGCGATGGACTACATTAATGTGAAATTATTGAGTCATCGCTATGAGCTGGTGGGCAGTGTGGATATCGTTGCTCCTGATGGTGTGTTTACTGAAGTGGATTATGAGGGTTTCTATTACGAATCCAGTTTAGATTTGATTCGCTCCTCTATTATCGAATTTCGTAGTCATTATATGGCAAAATATCTGCATCAGTGGTTTGATGGTATGGATGCCATAGAGGCAGCATTAAATAATGCAGGTAAATTATTGCAGTTTGATAATTATTTGCTGGATTATCAGAGCAAGCTGCAAGATATTATTCAGTGTTTTAAAATGGATCCTGTGGTGATTCCCATTAGTCAAGAAGGCCATGCGTTTAGTATTGTTAAGTGTGGTTCATTGTTGGCAGTGGTTGATCGAGTAAAAGATAGCGAGCATGCGGGGAACATTCCTATTTGTTATATGAACCGGGCTGGCCGGTTTAATGCGCAGAAATTTTTACCTATGTTATATGAGCGGCAATCGATTGAAGCGATGAAAGACTGGCTGCAAGAAGAGTTTATGCTGCAAAAAATTGCAGAAGTTCCTATGCCACCTCAGGTGATTGGTAATTGTTCATGGGCGAATACGGAAGCGATTGTTCCAGTGCTGTATATCATGATGCATTTGAGTGGTGCAGAATCGGGTGATGCGCTAGAGAAGGTCGTGGTAGATGGTTTAGACTTGTTTCATCGCTGGCGTGAATGGGATCGACAAAGAGCATTGCAGTTTTTTATGAAAGAATTTCCAACGGCGAGCCCAGCGCGTAAGGCGAGTGTTTCAGCGCTATTAGCGGGTGTCGTGTTTCAAGCATGTTCGGCAGATGATGAAGAAGATTTGCACCAGGCGAAGCAGATGATTGATTTGATTAAGTCGGGTAAATACGATGCGATTTTTGATAGTTATATGAAATTTTATGTACACGATAGGTCTACTGCTGCGGGTAAAAACTTGCAACGCTTATTAGAAATTTATGACCGTGATGAGCTATAGCTTTGGTGTCAGCATACGCTTGACACGGAAGCACCCATTGAGCAAAAAACGCCATTTAAATAATGCACCTGCAAAGACGCATCAGATATAGTATCTATCGTAATGGGTGATTAAAAACCGCTGGTTATCTGAAAACAGGTTGTTTGCTAAACCATGCTATAAGCACCAGCCAAAAAATGCAGCATTTTTTTAAGCGTTGTAAAAAGCCTGCCAGTAGCGAACAGGTGTTATTCTACCTTAAACAAATCATAAAAATTCTGCGTGGTGGCTTTAGCGACCTCGTCAAAAGTAACGTCTTTTAATTCAGCAATTTTTTCGGCAACAAAGCGCACAAATTGCGGTTCGTTAGGTTTGCCACGATAGGGGGCTGGTGTAAGATAAGGTGCGTCGGTTTCGATGAGTATGCGCTCTAGTGGCACACGGCTAGCAACCTCAGCAACTTCTTTTGCATTTTTAAAGGTTACAATGCCTGAAAAAGAAATATAAAAACCAATTTCTAATGCCTGCTCTGCCATCTCCCATGATTCGGTGAAGCAGTGCATAACACCGCCGCATTCATGAGCTTTTTCTTCTTTTAATATAGCAATAGTATCTTCACGTGCATCACGCGTATGAACGATAATAGGTTTCTTAATCTCTCTAGCCGCTTGTATATGTGTGCGAAACCGTTGGCGCATGCCTTCTAAATTATCTTTGTTGTAGTGATAGTCCAAACCAGTTTCACCGATAGCAATAACTTTTGGGTGGTTGGCTAGCTCAATAAGTTCTTCGTGAGTGATGACATAGTCACGTGCTTCACTAGGGTGTAAGCCAATACTAGCAGAAACGCTATCGTATTGTTCCGCAATGGCGACAGCTTCTTTAGAATTTTCTAAATCAACGCCGACGCATAAAATATGTTCGACACCTTGTTCGGCAGCTTTTTTAATTAAATAACTGATATCGCCCGCGTATTTTTCAGGGTCTAGCATGTTGAGGTGACAGTGTGAGTCGATGATCATAGTGATGCTTCCTGTGTTACTTGCGACCAATTCACCAACAACGATTCTAATAATAACTGTATATTGGGATTGGTCGACCCTTGCAATAATCTTAACGCTTTTTCGACCTGTTGCAAATAAGCGAGGCAGTGTTGCTGTGAACGATGCGCAGCAACTTTCTTTAAGTAATCTAAGCGATCACTATTGTTAACGCGAGATACGTCGGCATTGACGTGGATTTTAATGAGATCTACAGTGAGCGATAACATAATGCTGATAATTAATTTGGGGTCTTGTTTTGCGAGCTCTGTGCTTGCAGTAACAATATGAGCACTATTCTTTATGCAGCCGCCTAAATGCTTTAAGACACTATCACGAACCGATAAATAATCTTGCTCAATCATTGCTTGTGCGCGTAATGGAGCATGGTCAGCAAGCCTTAAAAGAAAAGCAGCGTCGACTTCCGATGGCGTTTGTTCATTAAGCCATGCAACAGTCTCAGTCTCCTCTTGCGCACTAAAGGCGATTTTTTGGCAGCGACTTAATATCGTTGCGGGTAAATTGCCAACTTGATTGCAAACTAATAAGAACAATACATCGCCTTGAGGTTCTTCGAGCGTTTTTAATAAAGCATTAGCAGCCGCGCGGTTCATTGTATCGGCAGGGTGAATGATGACAACTTGATAACCTTGGCGGTTAGCAGTTTCCACCACTTTATTGTTCAATAATCGAAGTTGGTCCACTTTAATCGATTTGCTTTTTTCTTCGATAGTTATAGGGTAAAAGTCAGGGTGGCTGTGTGCAGCCCATAGTTCGCAAGAGCGGCAATGGGCACATGCACTCCCCGTGTCAGTCGGTGTGTCACACAATACGCCCTGGGCAAGCTGATACGCAAACTCGGTTTTACCTAAGCCGGATTGACCTGTGAGTAATAACGCGTGTGGCAAACGGTTTTGTTGCCGCTGTTCCTGCAGTTGTTGCCATTGCTGTTGTTGCCAAGAGTAGACAGACATTAGGCCTTGCTCGCTATAAACTGAGTTATTGTGTTGGTGATATCTGCATGCACGTGTTCTAAATCTTGGTTGGCATTGATTATACGAAAGCGTTCTGGCTCTTGCTCTGCTCTGGCTAAATAAGTGTTGCGGACTTTATTTAAAAAGGTAAGGCCTTCACTTTCAATGCGGTCTTTATCGCCACGTTGATGAATGCGTTTAAAACCAACCTCAACAGGCGCATCGAGTAATAGTGTTAAATCCGGTTTTAAACCTTCCAGCACCCATTGCGCTAAACCTTCGATACGTTTTAGGTTAATGCCACGCCCACCGCCTTGATACGCGAAGCTTGCGTCAACAAAGCGATCGCATAACACCCACTGTCCTTGCTTTAAAGCGGGTTTAATTACCTGCGCTACATTTTGTGCACGACAAGCAAACATAAGTAATAATTCGGTATCTTCATGCATAGACTCATCGTGATGCTGCAGCACGACTTGACGAATGGTTTCAGCAATTTGGGTGCCGCCAGGTTCGCGCGTGCTAATAAAGGGTAGGTTGGCAGAGGTGAGCAGTGTGTGTATGTGCTGCATTGCGGTGCTTTTGCCTACACCCTCAACGCCTTCTAATGAGATAAAATATCCGCGTGTCATATTCGTGCTTCTATCAGTTGAATGAGTATCTCAGCGACCTTCATCGCCTTGTGTTCCCATTGTTCTTTTAATGACGACTCTTGCAAATCTTCCTCTTCTTGAGCGCGCTTAAATGATTTATATTTTCGCACAGCGGTTAAATGATCGCGATAATTTTTAGAGAAAATATGTCCGCCATTACCTTTAGCGACATAATACAAATAATTGGTATGTTCTGGATGTAGTGCTGCATCGATAGACGAGCGGCTGGGCATGTCGATGGGCGTGGGGGGTAAGCCATGCACCCGATAGGTATTATAGGGTGTTTTTGTGCGAAGATCTGTGCCGGTGATTGTAGTGCCGTAGGGTTTGTTTAGGCCATATAGGACAGTGGGGTCGACCTGTAGGCGCATGCCTTTTCTTAGGCGATGCAAAATAACGCCAGCAATTAATGGCCGTTCATTTTTTATAGAGCTTTCTTTTTCGATTAATGATGCAACGATTAAAGCTTGATAGCTAGTTTTATAAGGCAAACCTTTGGCACGGTTGGGCCAGCGTTGGTTGATAATTTTTTGCATTTCGTTATAAGCGAGTTTTAAAATATTGATATCACTATAACCCCAGGTGAAATAATAGGTGTCTGGGAAAAACAACCCTTCGGGGTGTTGGTTGGGGTGTCCGAGTTGCGTCATGATATCTTGATTGGTTTTTTGGGTGATCGTGTGTTTGATATCGGGGTCTTTAGCCAAGGCTTCTTTCATTTGCAAAAAAGTCCAGCCTTCGATAAAGGTGATGTGATGGCGCACGATGCCTTTGGCGTGGCTAATGTTATTGAGCAAATCTGAGGCAGACATATTAGGCTTGATCCAATATTCACCAAAGCGTAATTTTTTAGCGAGGCCTTTGATGCGCGCGATAGAGATGAAAAACCTTGGGCGGGCAATGAGTTTTTTGTTGTGCAGTTGTTGCGCAAGTTGCTTGATGCTAGTGCCTGGTACAACCTTGATAGCAATGGACTTGGTGGTGCTCTTGAGTAAGGGGCTGTAGTGAAAATGATACAGCAGTGCACCAAACCAGATGACAATGGCAGCCAGCAGTGTTGCAAAAATAAGCAGCAATTTTTTTGATGATCCCTTCATGGCCGTAAGGGTATCACGGGTGAGGCGAGGCGTCTAACCTGCAGAGACTACTGTTTTCGTGTCAAGATGAAAAACACAAACTAATCCGTCTTGCAAAATGCAGGCTCTTCCATGCATCATCTGTTCCTCTTGTCGATCCTCAGCTTGCGTAGCGACACCTGTGAGTTTGATATTTGTCATAATTTACCATTGTGGAATGTGAGCAATTGCACTAACATGTCGACCAAAATAAAGTCGCCTCACCGTCTTTTTGGTAGAGGAAATAGTGATTTTCTACAGTAATAGTTTTTAAGGAATGTGTTATGCCTAGACGTGATAGTAGTAGTGATAGTGATAGTGATACTTCTGGTAGCTTTAAATCGGGCTTGAGCTCAAATGGTTCAGGTAGTGATACAGACGGTACTCTTGCTTCTGGCGCTTCTGGAAATGTCGTAGTTGTAGTTGATGGTGATGGTGCTGCCGCCGCTCGTCGTGCTGCTCGCCGCGCCGATGCTACCGCCACTGCTGCCGCTGGAGCTAGAGGCGCAGGTGAAAGAACAGCCCTGCTTGCCGCAGCATCACCTGCCGCTATACACGGGGCGCAAAACGTATCGCCATTTAGGACAAGACTTGAGTGGTGGACCGATAAACTAGGTTCTTTAGAAACGCTTCTAGCCATGATTCCGCAAGGAAATTTTGGTGGTTTATTAATAGGTTTGATCCCTTTTGTTAACACGTGGGCTAAGGAAGTATCAAGTGGCCCAACGGGACAATTAATTTTTACACTTTCCCTAATGATTGTTATTGCGATATGTGCGGAAGAAGGCAAACGTAGACTGCTTCGTTATTTCAACGAACCCGATTTTAGGAAATTAGCTCATTTAACATGGTCGGATCTAAGTCCGAAAAAATTAAGTATACTTGGACTCATCAATTTTTTATTTACTCTTAATGGAAGTTTAGTATTTAGCTTTTTGGCGCGTGAGAGTTGGATGCAGTCAGCAGATTTACTGCTGCAATACCAACAAAAATATAACTTGCCTTGGTTGGGTGTATTGGCGACAGTATTTAAAAGTGGTTATTTTCAGGCTCCATTTATTGTTTCTTCATGCAATACTAATTTGTTGGGGCTTCCGAATATTCATGGTGGCTTTGGGGGTGTTGTTGCTAATGGTGCTCGTTATTTAGCAGAAAATCCTGAGTATCGTCAAGGGCGAGAGTTGACTCAAGATAAATTAAAAAGCATTCGCGCTTCATGGCATGTGCAGATGAAGCGTCAAGGGTATGAAAGCGCAATAAAGACTTTTTTGACAAAAATTGGGGTTGGGTCTGATGATGGTAGCTTAGAGGGTATGCTAGCTGTATTTAAAAAGATGTCCCCCAAGGAAAGGGCTGAAGCAGTATTGAGAAGTTATTCTGACGCTGATTTAGCAGGGGTAAAACTCATACTGCCACAAACATGGGTTAACTTTGGAATAACGCATACGCTTGCACTTGTTTTAAGTGCTTTAGCGACTGTCGGTATGTATAATTTTATCAAAATGGCTGGAATGATGACGGATTGGATAGGTCTACCTGGCCTAGCAACTGTGAGCGGTTTGATGATGTATGCAACGATGTGTGCAATGATGATTATAAGTATCTATCCAGCGGTGCTGGAGCTCTCGGCATGGCTCACTGGACGTAATTCAACGTTAAATGTTGTATCGGGATTTGTGCATACCTGGGTGATTGCTAGTGCTTTGTTTATTTGCGTTCTTGGTGGTGCACCTAATGCCTACCAAGCTCACCTTGCAGGCGAAATTGTAATAATGATGATATTAGCTGCGATTGGTTCTTTGTTAACTGAAATAGCTAGTTACTATAGACTTACAAAAGCGGGTTGGGAAACAAGTGCTATTGGGGAAGATAATAAAAAACTAGTAGGCGAGAAATTATACTTAGGAGCAGCAAGAGAGATTGATGATTTGTTAGCTAAGGCTGAAGATTTGCGTGGTATGCCGCAACAGGATCTTGTTAATCTAGAAGCGATTAACTCAGGAGATGAGGAGGCTGGCAGTGGTGCGGGATTTGTAAATGATGATAGAGATGGTGCGGAAGCTGGAGCAAGTGCTGCTGCAGCAGCTGTGGGCGCAGCAAATCCGTTGCCTGGTCAATATCGATCATCGGTAAAAGCTTTGATTGCGCTTAGGGATGGCTTTTCTACGGGTGTTAAAGGTTGTTGTCCTGGTATGGGTGCTGGAAGTGCTGGGCCTTACCAGAGGATAAGCTAATCATCTAGAGGCAGGTTTTTCACAGTGTCTAGGAAGGATGCCGATATTTTTGATCGGAGCTGGTAGAAGGTTTTGTATAAAACGTGCCTTTAGCAAGCCAGCGGTTTTAACCCCGGCGCTTCGCTTGGGTTCCGTGTCAAGTGTCTGCCTATTATGAAATTCAGCAATAAACGTGCCGCATAAAAATAGTTATGCCCCTTCGGGGCTGACAATGGCTGAGTGATACCTTACCCATCCCTGAAAGGGCGCAACTCAAAATTCCTTATCATGCTCAAGTTTGTGTTAAGATAACGCCAGCCATAACAGCATAAAAGGAACACTCATGAACATCACCGCAGACCAAATACAACAAACCGCCAATCAAATTAGCATTAACGGTAATGCGTTTATCGCTGGCAAATTTGTATCAGCAGTATCGAATAAAAGTTTTGAGTGCATTAGCCCAATCGATGGTAAAAAGCTTGTTGACGTTGCGAGCTGCGATAAAGCCGATGTTGACTTAGCCGTTAGAAGCGCGCGTCAAGCATTCGACAGTGGTGTGTGGTCCAAAGCCAGCCCGGTTGAGCGCAAAAAAGTTCTTTTGCGTCTAGCAGAATTAATTGACCAACACCTTTTAGAATTAGCAGTGTTGGAAACCTTAGATATGGGTAAGCCAATTTCCAACAGCTTGAGCTCAGACATACCCGGCGCTGCAAAAAAAATTCGTTGGATAGCAGAGTGCATCGATAAAGTGTATGGGGAAGTAGCGCCAACGTCTTCAGATATACTGGCGACAATTACTCGCGAGCCGGTTGGTGTTGTCGGGGCTGTGGTGCCGTGGAATTATCCGTTCTTTTTAGCCTGCGGAAAATTGGCGCCAGCATTAGCTATGGGAAATTCGGTTATTATTAAACCCGCAGAGCAATCACCTTTAACCGCGATTCGTTTGGTGGAGCTTGCTGCAGAGGCAGGAGTCCCTGAAGGTGTGGTTCAGGTCTTGCCAGGCTATGGTGAGACTGCAGGGCAAGCGATTGGTTTGCATCCAGATGTTGATATGGTCGCGTTTACTGGCTCGGGTGAAGTAGGGCGTTTGTTTATGCAGTACAGCGCTCAGTCTAATATGAAACGCTTGTTACTAGAATGTGGCGGTAAATCGCCGAATGTGATTTTGGCTGATTGTTTTGATTTGGATGAAGCGGTTAAAGCGTCCTCGGAAGGTGTGTTTTATAATCAAGGTGAGACCTGTTGTGCGCCGACACGATTATTAGTACAAAACACGATTAAAGATCAAGTATTGGAGCGCATGTCTGATTTAGCGAAACAATATCAACCGAACCATCCTTTATTACCCGATACATTTATGGGTGCGATGATTGATCAGTCACAAACCGAGCGTGTAATGTCGTATATTGCTACGGGTCAATCTGAAGGTGCACAAGTTGCATTTGGAGGCCAGCAGGTGCGCCAGGAAACGGGTGGCTATTATATCGAGCCGACGGTGTTTTTTGATGTGCGCAACGATATGAAAATTGCTCGCGAAGAAATTTTTGGTCCAGTGATTTCCGTGATTGGTTTTAATGATATGGCTGAGGCGATCCGTATCGCTAACGATACGCACTATGGTCTAGCTGCAAGTGTATGGACGGGTAATCTGAAGACGGCGCATCGCATGGCGCGTGAAATTCGCGCTGGAGTGGTATCGGTGAATGTGATTGACACAGGTGATAACACGACAACTTTTGGTGGTTATAAAGAGTCGGGTATTGGCCGCACGGGTGGTTTGCATCAGTTTGATCATTATACCGAGCTGAAAACGACTTGGATTAAATTGTAGACGGCAGGGCTGTATCCCGGAAACGAGCGCGAGCGAGTTATCCGGGATACACAACCAAGATATCCAAGTACTTTTATTTAATATAAACATCATGATAGGATGTATTTCTAATCTTATACTTTAAGATAAATCACTATAAGATGCACAAAAAATCCCGATCAACTTTACCTAATACTTGCATCTGTCTAATTAATTGATGAAAATAGCAGGTGTTATCTTCAAACCCCTAAGGATGAGTACCATGCTACTGAACAAGAAATCGATTAAGACGTTAGCTACGGTTGTTACCATCGCTGCTGTGCCGTTATTTCTCGCTGCGTGCCAACATAATAAGCCGATGTATAGCAATACTGATGCGCAATGTGTAGGCAATGCATTTTTACAGAAATACGGTTGTTCTTTAGATCGAGTTCAGCAAGCTGCGGAAAGTGGTGATCCTGATGCGCAATATGCGTTGGGTTATATGTATTATTACGGCATTGGTACTATTCGTGATAGTCAAACAGCGGATCTATGGATTAAGAAGGCGGCGTCTCAAGGTCAGCCGTTGGCAGTAAAAGCGGAGCGCTTATTAAATTCAGGTAGTGACTTATCTTCAATGGCATCGCACATGGGCGGTCGACGCCGTGGTGGTGGTCCTTCTTTGTATCAACCCAAGAGAGATGTGGCAGAGCTCAACGCTAAAGTTCCAGAAGGTTCGTTGAATCAACATTTGCCAGCCTACGGTAATAAAACAAATAGAAAACCTCGGCCCTCAGTGTTAAAAACGTTGCAGCGTAAAGAAACGGTTGCACCAGTTGAGTCTGGCGGCGCATCAACACCTAGTAATAATCACTCTAATGAACCGTTAAGCCACAATAAAAAAGTGGGTCAAGATGCGCGTTTGGCTAAGAACGCTACTCCCATTACACCGGCTAACTTGCGGTCCACTGCAGCGCCAGCAGCTGCACAAACAGTAGCTGTAAACGCATCGATGCACCCTAATGCGGTTGCTAAGATGGCCAATGTAGGGAGTTCGAGATTTTCTGCTGCTGAACAACAGTTGTTGCAAGTGAAGCCAACCATGTACACACTTCAATTAATGGGTGGACATAACTTAAATGCTATTAAAGATTTTATGAAGCGCGCTCGACTGGGTGACCAAGCGGCGTATTACAGCACGAAGTACCAAGGCGCTAAATGGTATATGGTTATTTACGGTGCATATCCTACTGTATCGCAAGCGCGCCAAGCAGAGCACGCACTGTCTAAACGTATACGTGCGTTACATCCTTGGGTTAAGTCGTATCACATGGTGCAAACAGAAATTAAGACGGGTGAGATTTATTCGTAGCCTTCTTTGGTTTGATGAAAACACCGCCATAGTGCGGTGTTTTTTTATGTAGCTAAAGATCTCTATGACAAATCGTGGGGTATGGCTTTACAATAAAAATATTAACAAGCTTCGGAGTTTTAAATGACAACATGTTTTGATTGGGCTGTTGTTGGCGCGGGCCCTGCTGGGAT
>JAJFJO010000162.1 GCA_021774015.1 Gammaproteobacteria bacterium | reverse complement strand
TCACACTTCTTTATGCTGACATTTCATGCGATCTTTTATAATTTACCGTTATACTTTTTGTGAATTTGTAGTGATATTTATGTAGTGCATAGATGAAGTTGGTGAATTTTTCAACAAAATTAGCGAGAATTACAGATTAATTAAAAAAGATCCCGGGAATGTCGGTTTATGTATTTGACTTGTGTCAAAAAAATATAGATAATGACGTTTTTTGAAGAAACTCACACGAAATTCCAAATTTAAGTGAAAATATTTATTGCACTTGATATTATTACATTGTAGAAGTATTGTAGAAGTAACAGATAGTTAAGGCTTTGGAAAGAGTATGGATTTTCAAAAAAACCAAAAAACGGGGATAAAAATCGAGTATCTATGTCATAGCGCTGAAAAATTCATCATGGTTACAGCAAATAGGCAGATTTCTCCCATTACATGGCTGGATAATAACCGTGAACACCTAGATAGTATTTTACTTGAACATGGCGCTGTTCTTTTGCGGAATTTTGATATTTCTTCCCTATCTGAATTTAACAAATTTGCAAAATCCTTCAGTTCGGATCTTTTGGATTACACCTTCCGGTCGACACCAAGACAAAAACTAGGCGGACAAGTTTACACTGCTACTGAATACCCTGCTGCTAAATCTATCCCCTTACACAATGAAAATTCCTATTGTGAAAATTGGCCTAATCATATTTTATTTTTTTGTGCTATACCTGCCAAAGAAGGAGGAGAAACCCCTATTGTAGATAGCCGAGAAGTATTTAAATCCTTGGACGAAAAAGTTATAAAAAAATTTGAGGATCAAGGAATTTTATACGTTCGGAACTATACCCCAGGAATTGACTTAAGTTGGCAGGAGGTTTTTCAAACTGAAAATAGGCCTCATGTTGAAAATTATTGCGACAAACATAATATTGAATTTATTTGGGGAACCTCTAATGAATTAGAACTCACAACGAAGCATACAGCTCAAGTAACCCTTATTCATCCAAAAACTCAAGAGAAAGTCTGGTTTAATCAGGCACATTTATTTCATTTTTCGGCTATTGACGCTGTAGATCAAAAATTACTACTTAGTACTCTTGGGACTGATCAGTTACCAAGAAATTCTTTTTATAAATCTGGAAACGAAATTGAATTAAGTGCACTTGAACATATAAGAGAAACTTATAAAAAGCATCAAATAACATTTAAATGGCAATTTGGTGATATTTTAATTCTAGATAATATACTTACAGCACATGGACGTAAGCCATTTAAAGGAGAACGGAAAATTGCTGTTGCAATGGCTTAGAGCTAGGGAAGCTAACTGCCTAATTCAGTATTCACATTCTACACTCAATAAAAGAGGAAAAAATAGTCATGGTATCCTTGCAAAAAACAGTAGCATCACAATTAAGAGGGCTTCCCCCTCTTCATTTGAATTCTCTTACCACAGAAAACTTAGCGTTATATTTTCAAAATTCATGGGAATTATATGAACGTTTATTTTCATCCTTGAAAGAAGAGGCTTATTTTCAAGCTCCCGACCCACTGCGACACCCACTTATTTTTTATTTTAGTCATACTGCTGCCTTTTATGTTAATAAATTAAAAATATCGGGCGCTCTAAAAACGGGAATCAATGAGCATTTTGAACAAATATTTGCGAAAGGAGTAGATCCAGTACAGGCAAAAGAGCTGAAAAAAGAAAAGATCAAATGGCCAACTATTGAAGCTGTTCAGCAATATCGAGTTACAGTTCATCAACTACTTCTTGAAATGATACAAAATATAGACTTGCGGCATGATGATTCCAAAAAACATCCTTTATGGGCTTTTCTCATGGGTATAGCACATGAAAGGATACATTTTGAGACTTCATCTGTGCTTATTCATCAGCTTCCAATTGAACATCTTAATCACCCTACAGGCTGGCATTATGCTCCAACTGAAGGCGGAATCTTAACAGATAATATTTTGGAAGTTTCTGGAAGAGATATCATTCTTGGGAAAAAAGATTTTTCCAAGTTTGGGTGGGATAATGAGTATGGTTCTATTAAAGTTACTGTACCTGATTTTTTGGCAGCACAAAATATGGTCACAAACAAACAATTCCATGAATTTCTCAGTGAAGGTGGATACGATAATAAAAATTTTTGGAGCAAAGAGGGTTTTCTATGGAAGCAGCAAACAAATACCAAACAACCTAAATTTTGGGTTGATTGTGAGGGAACATTTTTTTACCGAGCACTTTTTGATCTTCTTCCTCTTCCAGAACAATGGCCTGTAGAAATTAATTTCTACGAAGCCGAAGCATATTCTCATTGGAAAGGCGAAGGCTGGAGGGTTATGCGCGAACCCGAATATAGATGCATTTCAGAAGAGGCTACCCTCTCTTCTGACCAGCTATTCTCTGGGGAATTTGCAAATATAAATCTCCAATATTTTTCCCCGTCACCAGTAGGTTTGTTTTCTGATGGTGACCCGACATTATTTAATGACGTTTCTGGGAATTTGTGGGAGTGGATTGATACAGATTTCCATGCTCTTCCCGGTTTTAAAACACATGACTTTTACCCAGAATTCTCCACACCTTATTTTGACAAGCATCATATTATGATGCTTGGTGGTTCGTGGGCTACGACTGGATCAAGTGCTTTACCAGATTATAGGCTATGGTTTAGAAGAAATTTTTTCCAACATGCTGGCTTCAGAATTGTTCGCTCGGTATAAATGTAGCAACTTTATCTTCCAGATTATATTGCGTATAAAATTTCAACAACATTAAGAGTGATTCCATGAAGAACAGCTTACCTAGTATACAAAGCATACATGAACTTTTTGAAAGCCAAGTTCTTAAGACACCCGATAGTCCAGCAATCACTTTTAAAAATAAAATGCTGACTTACCAACAATTGAATATTAGAGCAAATCAACTAGCTCATTATATAGAGGGTTTTTCAAAAAAAACGCCCGATAGAATGATTGGCTTATATCTTGACCGAAGTGAATATATTTTAATAGGAATACTTGCAATTTTAAAAAGCAATGGCGCTTTTATTCCTCTAAATTCTGACTCCCCGCCTGAAAGAATAAAACAAATTATTGCTGAATCTAAAATTGAATTGATTTTAACAAATGAAGCTTATAAGGAAAAATTAGAGAAGCTCAATGCAACTATTGGTCAAGCAACATCTTCTGTACAACTTAAAATTTTACCAATAGATTCCGATGAAACACTAAAAAAAACCAGCCTTAAATGCACGGATAACCTAAAGAATAATTCAAAAAACTATAACCTTGCCTACATAATTTATACCTCAGGAACAACAGGAAAACCAAAGGGAGTAATGATTGAACATAAAAACATTCTTAATTACATATATTCTATTACCAAAATATTCAATTTCAGATCTTCAGATAAACATTTAATCATACCAGAATATATTTATGACCTAGGATATACCTCATTATTTGGATCTATTTTATCTGGAGGGCATGCTCATATTGTTCAAAAAAACACTATTTTCTCCATGCAAGATATTTTAAATTACATTGATAGGAATAAAATAACCACCCTAAAAACAACGCCTTTATACTTTAAATCATTAATTGATTTTCTAGAGCCGGCTAGCTATTGCCTACCTCAAAGCATAAAGAAAATTATTTTAGGAGGAGAAAAGCTTACGGTAGATATATTAAATTGGTTAGCAAAAAATCATAGTTCCAAAGAAATGTTTCTTTATAACCACTACGGACCTACTGAAACAACAGTGGGGTGTATCACACATTGCATTAATTACAGTAACAAAGATATACGAAAAACATTTGCCAAATTCTCAACTATTGGCACGCCAATCAATAATACATATTGCTACGTTTTAGATGTTAATATGAATTTGTGTCCAATAGGTAAAGCTGGAGTGCTCTATATAGGGGGAGAAGGAGTAGCACGCGGCTACCTTAACCAAGAAAAACTAACAAAAGAAAGGTTTATTATGAATCCCTTTTTGCAACGAAAAGGAGAAAAGACAAAAAAATTGTATAAAACAGGTGATGTTGTTTGTTGGAATAAAGATGGCACTTTAGATTATATTGGACGAAATGATTCCCAAATAAAAATAAGGGGACATAGAGTAGAAATAGGAGAAGTAGAAGCCACAGTACGCTCACATGAAAATATTTTAGAAGCAATCGTTATCGTAAAAAACCAAGGTTCAGAAAATTTATCAGAAGAGAATTTTTTAATTTGTTACTATATTTCCAATATTATCCTGGATGAAAAATATGTCGTTGCTTATTTAGAAAAAAAATTACCCGCATATATGCTCCCAAAACATATAAAAAGACTAGAAAAATTCCCTCTAACCAATCATGGAAAAATAAATAGAAAATTGCTGCCAAATATATTTGAAAAAAATGATCATTGTTACGTATCCCCAAAGAACATCTTGGAGAAGGCTGTAAAAGCAATCTGGGAAGAGTTGCTGATAAAGAATGAAAATAAAATTGGTATACAAGATGATTTTTTTGCACTAGGTGGAGATAGCATCATTTGCATACAAATAATTAGCAGGGTTAGGCAGCTACTTAATGCAGATATCATGGTAAAAGATATTTTCCAAGCTGGAAATATTGAAAATCTTTGTAAAATCATAAAGAAAAAAATAAATTCAAAGAAAAAAGTGACTCTTCTAAATGAACAAGGAATATTATCTGGAAATCTTCCATTGCTTCCGGTTCAGGAATGGTTTTTTGAAGAGAACTTGTCTAAACCACAGCATTGGAACCAATCCTTTCTTATTAATACACCAATTTTAAATATTGAAAGGATAAAAAATTGTGTTAACAATTTAATTCTGCATCATGATGCTTTTAGATTAAGAATTAAACAGCCCACTTCAAAATCTATTATTTCAAACAAAACAATTATTCAAAATTATCAACATAATGCCCCTCTTGAAGAATTAAAAATTTTAGATATACGCAGTCTAAGCACTCCAGAAGATCTGCAATCTATTTTCACAAAATGGCAAAGTACATTTAACCTAGAGGCAGGCCCAACTTATTGCATAGCTTATATTTATGGGTACAGCAATGGTCGTGCACGACTCTATTTTGCTTTACACCACCTATTCATTGACACCATTAGTTGGAGAATAATTACAGAGGACTTGAAAAAATTATATGATGGCTTTGAACTAAATCAAAAAGGAACCAGCTATAGACAGTGGATTAATACAGTTAAACAGAGTGCTAAAACACAAAATAATGAAATAACTTTTTGGAGAAAAGTCCTATCTGACTATGAGGAAAATGAACTGGCATGTTTTAAAAGCCCTGGGGAAAATTATATCCATATTAAATTTAGCATCGATAAATATCGCACAATGCTTTTATTACGAGAGAGCAATAAAGTGTATAATACAGAAATCAATGATATCTTGCTAACTGCTTTGAGCATGTCTCTGTCAGAAGTAACACAAAAAAATATTCATCACGTTACATTAGAAGGACACGGACGAGAGGATATCAGCGAAAAAATAGACATTACAAGAACTCTAGGCTGGTTTACAACAATCTATCCTATACGACTAGAAAATCAAAAAAATGTTGCTGACTGTATCCAAATAAACAAGGAATTTTTAAGGGAAATACCCAACAAAGGCTTATATTATGGCTCTTTAATTGGTTATAGAGAGACACCTTTACCAAAAATTTCTTTTAACTATCTCGGCCAATTTTCTGAGACTCGAACAAATCAAAGTAAAAAAGGAAATTTTTGGAAAATCACTGATGAACCTTCTGGAATAAACATACATAAAGATAACAAAGAACCCTTTTTAATAAAGATTAAGGGGTTAACCATAAATGAAGAGCTAAAATTCAATATTATTTCAAAATTTTATTCTGAGGAAATTAACACCCTAGCCAAAATGTTTAAACAAAAAATAATCGAAATTATAGAACACACAACATCGCAAAAAAGAAACTGGCTAACAAGAAGTGATATAGATAATATCATCAGCAGAGACCATTTATATAAAATACAGAATAAAATAGAAACCGAATCAATTTTTCTCGCAAATAGTCTACAAGAGGGATTTGTACACCACTCGATAACTCAGGGGAAGATAGACGATGCTTATATAGTTCAAACTATTTTAAATTATGAAAATTCACTTGAAGTAAAATATTTCAAGCAAGCATGGCAATTTGCAGTTGATAACCTCCCTATTTTACGAATGAGATTTTCATGGGATGGGGAAATTGTTCAGATCATTGATAAAACAGGTGTACTTGATTGGTCGTTAATAGACCTTACGGAAGAAACTAACACTCAGGAAAAAGAAAAATTAATTGAGCAAATTAGAGATCAAGATCGAAAAAAACCCTATAACCTTAATGAAACAAGCTTGTTTAGAATATATTTAATCAAAAAAACAGCCCTATCTTATACTGTTATTTTTAGCAACCACCATTCGATTTTAGACGGATGGAGTAATAAAAATTTATTGCAATATGTGCATAAAATTTATTTGAAATTATGTTCTGGAATAGCTATTCATCCCCGGAATCATGCAATCTATGAAGCATCTCAAAAGTATCTACAACAAAATAGAAAACAACATGAACAGTTTTGGGAAACCTATATATCACAGTTTGATGGAAATAACAGTTTAACTGGTCTCATAAAAAGGGACGCCGTAAAAAGCAATATCAATATTCATAAACAAATATCAAATGAAAAAGAACTGTCTTTTACTGTATCAGGGGAGCAGTACCAGAAACTCATTTCCCTTACGAATAACCACAGAGTCACAGTAAATGCCATTCTTCAATATATATGGCATCGTTCCTTAAGTATCTTTTGCAATACTAAGCAGACAGTTGTAGGAACTGTTGTTTCGGGAAGAGAAATTCCGATTGAGGGAATTGAGCAATCAATAGGTTTGCATATCAACACATTACCGTTGATGGTGAAACATATTCTGGATGCTGAAAAAAAATTATTGGATTTAATTCTCAACTTGCAAGAAGAAATAAATAGAATCAGCCAAAAATCCTCAATTCATTTAGCAAAAATACAACATGGGCAAGAGCGTATATTTAATAATTTATTTATATATGAACCGAATATCCCTTTACCTATCATGAAAAAAGTAGGAGCTTCACTTCTGAAAACGATTGAAAAGCTAGATTACCCATTAGTATTCTTTGTTTCACCGGGAGATTGTTACCTAAAATTGAAAATTAAATATGCTGCAGAAATATTAGATACAAATAAATTAATAAAACTACTTGAAACAATAGAGCTTCTTTTGATGCAAATTCTGGACAACCCTAATATTCTAGAGAAAAACCTTGTTTACCTAAGCAAGGATGACTCTAAAATAATTCTGGAACAATATTCTTCTTCTTACTTAGCATTTCACGAGAACAAAAAAACATTTAAAGACTTATTTGAAATCCAAGCATCTAGAACTCCTGACAAAATAGCTCTGATTCACGATAAAACACACCTTACTTATTCAGATGTAAATGCCAAGGCTAATCGTTTAGCTAACCATATAATGAGCAAAAGCAATGGGCAATCCAATATAATGATTGGTTTACTTCTGAAAAGAAATGAGCATATTCTGATAGGAATACTTTCTTGCTTAAAAGCAGGAGCCACCTATATACCGATAGATCCCAATTACCCTAGAAAAAGAATCAAGGCTATTTTAAAGGATTGCAGTCCAACTTTTATATTCACTAACAATGAGCTCAGAGAGATCATTGATGCTATCTTTATCAACAATGCTACTGAATCAGATAATAACCCCTTGCCAAAAATATTCTTGATAGATAGTAATGAACTGAGCAAAAAACTTTTACAGGAATCCACAGAAAATTTGGCTCCCTCAATAAAAAATCCGCACTTAATTTATATTATGTACACTTCGGGAACAACAGGGAAGCCAAAAGGCGTCATGATTAGAGAAGACTCTTTTTCCACGCTTATAGATGGAATCAAACAACTTTGTTTCCCTTCTCAAGAAAGCATTAATATCTATAGCATCACTAATTACACGTTTGATATTTTTGGCTTAGAATATGGACTCCCCTTAATGACGGGTGGAACTATTACTTTGGGTGATCACAACTTTACCTCACTAGACTGCTCCCAGTATCATCTTATTCAAATGACTCCAACTGTTGCTGCGTTAAAGCTCAAGGCATTAATAAACACCTTTAATCTAGAATTATTTATTGGTGGCGAAGAACTTAAACCCAGCCTATTGAATAAAATATTAAGCAAATCAATAAATATCACCCATTTTTATGGGCCAACTGAATCAACCATTTGGTCCTCTTCTATGCGTTATCCAAGAGAAGAAAATATAAAACATACATATGTTAGTTTAGGCCGCCCTCTATTTAATGAAAAAATTTATATTTTGGATGAGAACTTAAAACTACTTCCGATGGGAGCCACAGGTGAAATTTATATTGGGGGGACTGGCTTAGCGTGTGGTTACCTAAATGAACCTGAGCTAACACAAGACAAGTTTATTATTAATTCATTTGAAATCAATGGGAGAAGAACTTCAAATCAAAATGAACGACTCTATAAAACAGGTGATTTAGCACAATGGCTGCCTGATGGAACTTTACTATTTTGTGGGCGAGTTGATACTCAAGAAAAAATTCGAGGACATAGAGTTGAAATAAAAGAAATAGAGAACACGCTATTAACTCATCCTGAAATAAGTTCGTGCGCTGTATTGGTTAAA
>JAJFJO010000161.1 GCA_021774015.1 Gammaproteobacteria bacterium | reverse complement strand
GCCAGATGTTGTTGGTGTTATAGAAGCATTTCAAATTCTCAAAAAACCCGTCTATGTTATTTCTGCAGGTTTAAATCCATCGGTAAAATTATTTGCGGCACTGTTAGATATTCCTGAGGAGCGTGTATTCGCTGTGGATGTCTATTTTAATGAAGCAGGAGAATATGCTTCTTATGATGAAGGAGCACTAACAGCAACCAAAGGCGGTAAGAAGAAGGTGATTGAAAAAATCAAACAGCAGTATCCGCGTGTGATGCACATTGGGGATGGTATGAATGATGTTGAAGTGTGTGAGGATGTTGAGCGCTTTGTGGGTTATGGCGGAATCAACTATCGTGATAAGTTTGCTTCTCTTTGTGATTACTATATTAAATCGCCATCTATGTCACCGTTGCTGCCTTTAGCGCTGACTGCAGGGGAATTGCAGCACCTAGAGCCTCAAGACCAAGCTTTATATCAGCAGGGAGAGGGTTTGATGCACAGTGATGTTGTGCTGAATAAGGCCTAGTAATTATTCAGCACTGATGAATGCCATTATCAATCTCGTGTACTAACGGGCTATTTAAGACTTTAGTCTGTCTGCCAAATCGCGATTGTAAAGGCTAGTGGGAATTTCATGAAAAAACCCCTCGTCAATTGCTCTTTCTATCAGTTCGTTTTTTGTTAGGCAGCCCAATTTGTCTTTTAACCTGTCTAGATATACTTCCACGGTTCTTGGAGATATAGACAGTATCTTTGCTATTGATTTTGCTGTCCTCCCTCTAAGTAAAAAGAAAAGACATTCTCTTTCACGATTTGATAAATTTGGTTTTCTGTACGATCTATCTGATATCGTGTGAGTATCTTGCTTTGTAAAGGTATTACAAAGCTTAAGAGTATGGCTAAGCTCTAACATTGCTTTGTTAGGGATTGGGTAAGCGTGAGCAATAAGCCCAATGATGTCCCCATCACTGTAATAAGGCTCTTTGTGGCACATGAATAATGTTTCACCTCCATTTTTGTCTATTCCAGGTTGCAAGGAGGTGTATATCTTGTTGGCTAAGGCATCCTGCTCGTGACTTAGGTAAAACTCAGCAAAATCTGCCCAGTGAAAATCAAAATCACATTTACCAATAACGTGCCCGAATTTTTCGCAGCCAAGAAAATCTCGCATTGTGTTGTTGCAATTTAAGATTGTAGAATTAATGTTTTTAAAAGAGAATAGGCATTGTAAAGAACTATATGTCAGTGCTAATTGCTCTATTTCTTTAGGGCAAGAGTGGGTTAAAATAAGTTTGCTTTTCAACATGATAATACGCCTCCACACAAACATTATTGGCTCATAGGGATACCTGCTATCTAGCCACATTTTCAGCCTAGAATATTATTGGCATAAAGTATATCAGGGAAACTACGTAGAGTTTTGTAAGGAGTTGATGCTTCATGCTTTTTTGGTGGTATAAAAGCACTTGGTTTGTGTGTTTAAGATTTATGGAAAATAAATGTTGAATCAGTGCGTTAGGCGAATATTTTATTGTTTCCTGTTTCAGTTTGTGGAGGAGTTATGCCTTATTTTTTTGAGTATGCAGGATGCATGGTATAAGGAAAATTCCGTACGTAGTTAATCCGGATTTCAACTTTGTTTTTGTATTGCACAATGAAATTGTCTTCAGTGACTAAATACTAGAAGCTGTAAGGCGGTTCATTACTTGAAACATGAGGAGAATATCATGAAGAAAGAAGTAAAAACTGCTATTAGAAAATCTGCTGCAGGCGCTGCAGCCGTTACAACCATCGCTGCATTTACTGGAGCAGGAATTGGGTTGGGTAGTATAATTCCTGTATTTGGTTCGGTTGCCGGTGGATCGGCAGGTTTCGCAACGGGGCTGTATTTTGGGAAGAAGGTTTTTCATTCTGTTGATAAATCTTTAAAAAGAAAAATGGAGCGTTCCGAATTTTCTTCTTTTTCTGACGCAGGTTTGTTTGGTCGTGAAAGTCGAAAAGGGAAGGCGAGTGATGAGGCATCGAGTCAATGTTATGCCGAGCTAAAGAAATCGGCGTAATCAGGTGAGAGCCCTTGTATTTAAAAAATGGCAGAAGCGTGTGTGTGGTGCAAAATGATTGCTGTGCCGCATGCACCTCTTTTGTAGATTAATGCGACCATTGTGATAAATATTACCTATCATTAAGAGGTGAATCATTGGAAAGTGGTAGCTTTTAGATTTTCCTGTTTTGACTAAGTAATTTTACTTATAGACGGGGTATCTAAAAATAGTAGAATCGTGTATTTTTACTGTGTATCTGCGGTTGGTGTTAAGGAAACGTATGGATATTGCATGCTTTAAAGATAATGCAAGTGAAGTTAATAGGCTTTGCGCCCCTTTATTTAAATGTCTTCCAGTGAGTTATTTTAGATTGCTTAGGATATATAAAAATGGCAAGCGGATTATGTTGTCCAGCTGCCCTGACGTATTGGATCTGCTGTATACAGAAGGTTGGTATAAACATGCTTGGATAGATGGTTGTGAGCCTAGGTTACATAAGAGAACTATAGTGTGGAAAATAGAGAATGCAATAATAGATACTGCACCAGAATATGAAATACGCAAACTGCTATCTTCCATGTTTATTCATGAAGGGATTACGTTTATTCATGAATATGAACACTTCTATGAATGTTATGATTTTGCGGGGTCTGATTGCGGCATATATAATGTAGATAATAAGCTATTGCAGCGATTTTGTTTTTATTTTAGAGAGCAGGCTTCATCGATGTTGCAAGACTTATCTTGCTGCGCCTTTGTTGTGCCGGATGTGATGTTGGAGAAAAATGGCCAGCAAGATAAAGTTGAAGAGTTTATGAGGGAGACGAATATTTCTCGATACTACTTTGATTCTGATTTCAGCTATTTAACGGCTAGAGAGGCTGAGTGCGTATATCTTAATTTATGTGGATTATCATCTAAGGGAATTGGTAAGAAGCTGGAGCTTTCGCATAGAACCATTGAGGTGCACCTGGATCGTGCTAGGAAGAAATTTGATTTTGCCACGCATTCTGCGTTGTTTTTGGGTTCAGGGTCAAGCTTTCAGGTTTAAGTTTGCCTGCCTATGCTTTTTTTGTTGGTGATTTCTGGAAATCATTGTAGAATGCCTTCGATTTCAACGATAAGAGGTGTCTATGGAAATTCAAGTTATTGATTATCAATCTCATTCGTCTTCTGCTGATTTTGCTGCTGCTCTCCATGAGATTGGCTTTGCTGTGATCGCGAACCACCCCATTGCGACTGAAGAGCTAGACGCCGTATATCGGCAATGGTTTGAGTTTTTTAATTCAGATGAAAAACACCAGTTTGAGTTGGACAAGGATAAGCACGACGGTTATGTGTCTTTTGACTTATCAGAAACAGCAAAAGGTAATGACATTAAGGATCTTAAAGAGTTTTATCATTACTATACTTGGGGTCGATGCCCAGAGCATTTAAAGGCAGCAACACAAAATTTATATAATAAATTAGAAAATTTAGGTGCAACACTTTTACAGTGGCTAGAAGATAATATTCCAACAGAAATTAGCACACACCTTTCAATACCATTAAGCAAAATGATTGAAGATAGTAAGCTATCATTATTTCGTTTGTTATTTTATCCCGGGCTCAAAGGTGATGAAAATCCAAAAGCAATACGTGCAGCTGCGCATGAGGACATCGATTTGTTAACGGTACTGCCTTCAGCAACAACCGCGGGCTTGCAAGTAAAAAATAAAGAAGGTATTTGGTTAGATGTGCCGCGTGAAAATGGTTGGATTGTAATTAATGCGGGTGATATGTTACAAGAATGTACGCAAGGTTATTATCCTTCAACCACTCATCGTGTTGTTAATCCAGAAGGTGATGCAGCTCGCGAGCCACGCCTATCTATGCCATTGTTTTTGCACCCGCGTGATGAAGTGATTTTATCCGAGCGTCATACCGCTAAAAGTTATCGTTGGGAGCGTTATAAAGAATTAGGTTTGGTTAAGGAAGCCTAACATGAATGATGCTGCTACCCGTGTATCGATAGTGGAAATTAGAAAATACTTATATCATTTACAAGATCGTTTATGCGCTGCATTAGAGGCGGAAGATGGTCTTTCACGTTTCCAGCAAGATCATTGGGAGTATGCTAATGGTGGCGGTGGTCGCAGCTGTGTGATGAAAAATGGACGTGTATTCGAGCAAGGCGGCGTTAATTTTTCTCATATTCGCGGCGACAGTTTGCCCCCTGCTGCAACGGCGAGCCGCCCAGAATTAGTGGGCCGTTCTTTTCAGGCAGTAGGTGTGTCTTTGGTTTTACACCCTAAAAATCCTTATGTTCCAACTACGCATTTAAATGTTCGCTTCTTTTGTGCTGAAAAAGAGGGTGAGGATCCTATTTGGTGGTTTGGAGGCGGTTATGATTTAACGCCGTACTATGGTTTTGATGAAGACTGTAAGCATTGGCATCAAGCTGCAAAAACTGCCTGTGATGCAGTGGATAGCCGTTTTTATCCGCGTTTCAAACAATGGGCGGATGATTATTTTTATTTAAAACATCGTGATGAACCTCGTGGTATTGGCGGTATTTTCTTTGATGATTTAAATGAACTGAGCATGGAGCAATGCTTTGCATTTTTGCAAAACGTGGGTGATAGCTTTTTAGATGCTTATTTGCCGATCGTGCAAAAACGAAAAAATATTCCTTATGAGCAACGTGAAAGAGATTTTCAGTGTTATCGTCGCGGCCGTTATGTAGAGTTTAATTTGGTGTTTGATCGCGGAACTTTATTTGGTTTGCAAAGTGGTGGCCGTACGGAATCTATTTTGATGTCATTGCCTCCCGTCGTGAACTGGCGCTATAACTGGCAACCTGAAGAGGGCACAGAAGAGGCCAAGCTTTACGATTATTATCTGGTCCCGCGCGATTGGGTGTAGTATATTTTAAAGTGTGTTTCGACAATCTTTACTGTATAAGGCACCTCTATGCTTAATTTAATCACCATCGATACGCTAAAAAAACTCATCAACACCATTGGCATTGAGGATTTTATACTCGATGTGATGAATCAGTTGAAAAGTGATTTTTCTCGTTGGGATGAATTCAAAAAAATGCCGCGTCATGTGATGCATTATCCGCATGGGGTGATGGAATTGATGCCTTCAGCGGATGATGAGTATTATGCAGTAAAGTATGTGAATGGCCACCCCAAAAACCCAGCAGATAATTTGCAAACAGTTGTTGCTATGGGTTTGTTTGCTGATGTTGCTACGGGTTACCCATTAATGATAAGTGAAATGACACTGTTAACTGCTATTCGAACTGCAGCTGTGTCAGCATTGGTATCCCAATATTTAGCGCGCAAAGACTCACATACGATGGCGATTATTGGAACGGGTTCTCAATCGGAGTTTCAGGTGTTGGCTCATCGCATGAGTTTGGGGATTAAAAATTTTCGCTACTTTGATATTGATGTGAAAGCAATGGATAAATTTGAAAAAAATCTCACTTCTTTTAATGTGAAATTAATTCGGTGTAGTAATGCCGCTGAAGCAGTTGAAGGAGCGGATATTATCACCACAGCAACAGCTGATAAACAGCAAGCGCAAATACTACAAAATGACATGATCAAGGAGGGGGTTCATATTAACGGAATTGGCGGTGATTGTGCGGGTAAAACAGAGTTGGATCCAGACATTTTACATCGTGCTAAGATTGTCATTGAGTATATGGAGCAGACACAAGTAGAGGGGGAGATACAGCATATTGATCCTTCTGCCGTGCATGCGGAGTTATGGGAATTGGTGGTTGGTAATAAGTCAGGTCGTGAGAGCAATACTGAGGTAACTTTGTTTGATTCGGTGGGTTTTGCCTTGGAAGATTATTCTATTTTAAAATATGTGTATCAACAAACTCAATTGCTTAAAGCTGGTGAGTATGTTCATATGATTCCAGACATTGACAATCCCAAGGATTTGTTTGGAGTGTTGATATAGAATTTTTTATGCCAAAAAGTTATGATGGTGTGGTTTTTGTACTTAAAATAGGAAAATACGTTGAGCAGGATGCGACGATATTGGTTGATTTGGCTGGTTTTCATAGTAGGCATAATGATATCTTACCTTGCTTTTTGGCAGTTGTGCTCAGTTGAAAGGGCAAGGCGTGCAGAGAGTATACGATTCCAAGCTGTGCGAGAAATTAATTGGTTAACTGAAAAGTTGAAACTTGATATTCAGGCAGCGAAATCGATCAAATCATTTTTTCTGGCATCCAATGAAGTAACTAAAGATGAGTTTTCTTTATTTGTTGGCCCTATCTTGTTGGCACACCCTGAATTACAAGCCTTAGAGTGGGTGCCGGCAGTGCCACAT
>JAJFJO010000017.1 GCA_021774015.1 Gammaproteobacteria bacterium | reverse complement strand
ATGGATCTGCTGCTGCCGCAGCAGGTCCTACTACTAATAGCGAGCAGTGGTTACCCAATGATGATTACTTTCTGGGTTCTAAACATCCTGCAAGCCTGGCAGAGAGGCCAATAACAGATCAAACTATATGTGAATATCAACTGCCCTCGCAGTTGCTGAATTCATCACAATCCAAAAATCACCTGCTTATACGACAGCATGCGCATTTGATACCTGGTTTTGATTTATTACGATTGACGGCGGGTAGAATAAACCATGCAGCATTGCAAAGTGAGATAGAGGTTCGAATCAACGTAATTGAAGAAATGGTAGGGCAATTTAACGATGATTTGCGGGATCCTGTGATGTCACACACTGCATTACTAGATGCCTTAACGGGCATGGATCGAATCTTGTATGCATTAAAAGAAGAAATACAACATTCAACTGCTAATTCCGCTTCTAAGAGATTAGCTAATGAAATCCATAATACGCTTCTGCGGTCATGCCAAGAAGCTGAAAGCATCTTAAGCCCGGAGCCCTTGGAGTCCAAAGTAAAACGGTATTTAAAATCCCATCGATTGCGTTTAGAGCAACAATTATTGAGAGGGAATTCTTTGCTGGCTTCTTCTTTCAAAACAGTACTCACATCAATTAAAAGAAAAGGATTTGAGCACTCATCTCCTAAGGGAGTTTTTATTTGCTACGCATGGCCGGATGACAAAGACGAACAACAACGTCATTTACAATGGGTGCGACCGTTTTTGCTAGGATTGCAGGAACATCTAGAAGCAGCAGGAATTTTTTCAAATCTTAATATTAAAGACACTCCACCTGCCGGTCCTATCGAAAATTACATGCAGGATGCTAGTATAGCAGAATATGTAATCGTTATTGGCACAGAATCTTTGCTTAAGCACCATGAAAAAGGCACCTCCGAAGTTTGCGCGCAATTAAACCGCATTAAACGCAAGCGAGAGGAAGATCAAGTAACAGGTACCTATCGCGTGTTAAGTTTGTTAGTTAGTGGTACGTATTATGACTCATTTCCAGCAGGTTATGAGTTATATACCACAATTCGGAACTGCAAAGATGAATCAAAAACCTATTACCACCATATCCGTTGGTTGATCGAGCATCTGTATGGTGCCAATGAGTATGCCTTTGCCGAACAATGGGATCGCTTTTTGGAGGCGGTTAGCGATAATGAGCGTATTGTGCTAACCCTGGGTTTGACTAAAAATAGTGTGGTGCAATATGTAGCAGCGGAAAATGTTTTGCAGGCTCAAAGCAGGGTGCACCGCCACCGTGCTAGTATGGAATTATTGCAGCAACTGTTGCAGCAGCAATTTAGAGATGAGCAATTCTTATTGGAACAAGCATCATCAGATCCCTCTGGGTCACTGGCGTCAGCAGACAAAGCAATGAGGGATGGTGCATCTGCAGGAAGTGACAGGGTGTTTAAGGAGGAGGCTAGTAGTAGTGCTTATGACGCAGCTGTGATGGCAGTGCCTGATGTTGTGCATAGTGATCGACGACAAGGTTTATCTCGGGCACAGTACCGCTATGAGAGAGATCAACTTGAAAGAGCTGTAGGCAATGCCCAAGAAGCGAAGGATAGGACGACACAGGAACAAATCCGTGTAGAGGCGGCACTCAGGGCGCGTGATGATGAAATGCGAGCATTGCGTCGAGAGTTAGACGCCATAAAAATACGACTTCCATTTCTTGCAATGCAAAGCTTTCCTGGAACGGCTGCTCCAACTTTTGCGTTAAAAGATAAGACAACACATGCTGCTGCTAAGAGGGAGTTGCTCCAGGCATGTATTACTTTGCAGCAAGCCGGTATCTATTTTTATATTGTTGATCAAAAAGAGCAGTATTTGACTATAGGTTGTGTAGCTATCGATGAGGTGCGTGCGCATCTGCGATTATTCGGTGAGCAACTCAATCAATTAGTGGTAGAAGTAATAACAGTTAGCCCGGATAAGCAGGCAGGTACGGAGTGCATGAAGGTGACTTGCCAAGATGGATATGCGTGCGATGATGTGCGGGAACTTCTAGACAGCTGTGAGACACTTATCCGTCAACCTCATGTGGTCACGCAAGACTCTGGTGCCAGTGCTGCTGACACTGTGTCTGGTTTGTTTTCGCCCAAAAGAGGCGTAATGCCTCAAAGAGCTAGTGACCCCAAACGGCCTCAGCGTTTGGTAGGTGCACAAGGGCAAAGAGGGATGCCCTTACCGAAAAGAGCCGGACTCCCTAAGCGTGCTCAGCGTTCAGGCAATATACGGGGAGGAAGAGGCGGCGCTCCATTACCGAAAAGGGTAGGGGCGCCAACAGCGGCTCGTAGGCTGCCGGGTCCAAAGAGATGAGGGTTGTTTCACGGATTGGATATCCGTGGCATTTCACACAACCAGTAAAGGGCGTTACCGGGCTTTACCCAATAAGCATTTGAATTATGATTATTTTTAGAATTACAGAAAAAGCGGTTAGTAAATTTAAACAGAGGCATCATGCATTCATCCCCATCACGTCACAAATAGCGTCATAAATGAGCTTCATCTGATT
>JAJFJO010000160.1 GCA_021774015.1 Gammaproteobacteria bacterium | reverse complement strand
AAATTTTTAAAATGCATATCTGTATTGCCTGTTAATAAGCCGGTTAAGATACGCTTGAATAATCGGTAGATATCAGTTTGCAGGCAAGAAGTGGTTTGGCGGATAAAGTCTGCCATGTCTTTATATGCGCCGTCGTATTTTTCTACGCTAGTTAAGTTGAGTAATGAATTGAATTCTTCAAAATGTGTTTTGGTTAAGTTTTCTGTACGATCAAATCGTTTGATGATAAGCGCTTGCTCACAAATGTTGGGAATCTCAGCAAGTTTAATGTCGACAAAGTCATCGTTAGGGAGCAACGCTTCGCATGCTTTTAAAGTTAACCATTCGTTATAGACTATATCATCGATATTTAGTGAGGGTAATTTAGCGATGTGTGTGCTAATTTCTCCAAGTTGAGTCAAGTGGAATGTTTGTTTTTTCTTTGTTAATAATAATTTGGGTTGAATGCCGGATAAAGATGCGCGATTTTGCATAACAGCTAAATTAGCTTGGTCGCTCTCATCAATTTTTTCACCATGAAGTGTTGCTGGCTCTGGGTCAATAATGCTAACAGCTCCAGCGCAATCATTACCAAATGCAAGTAGTAATTCAAAACGGCTAGCTATACGTTTCCCGAGCAATCTTTTTTGCGCTGTCTCGAGCCAACCTTCAGCAACGAGATTATCGAAAAAAGGGTGCAGTGCTTGCTCGCTGATAAAAGGTGCCTCTTGTAATGGAAATGCGTAGGCAATAGCGGGATGGTTGGAGTTTAAGTAGCTTTCATCATAGGTAAATACGTAACGGTTCCCAGGCTCTTGCTGCAAATAACCAGCAAAGGTGTCTTGGTAGTAGACTTTAGCCCAAAGTAGGTTTGACATAGAGGGTCGCCAATTTAGTTACATATATTTGACTATTATAGCATATTATCATTTTTTGTAAAATATATTTTACTTTTTTCCGTATCTGATTTTGAATCAAGGCTGTGTCTATTTTTTTGATTGGTCCTTTTAATTGCTTCAGTAAACAACGTGTTTTTAGCAGGCACAGTTTTCTAGATCGCTTACTCGCGTGCGCGGTTCCGAATCAAGACCGTGCCGGTTTTTTTTGTTGGTGTTTTTCATTTTTCTTTTCTAGTAATAACTACGGTATTGCACCTCTGATATAAAACTTGGCACTATGCTGGCTTGTATTGCGAGTTTCAAAGAAATTTTCTTTGAGTGATTTCTTTGGGGGGGTAATTTGATTTATTTATAATATATGCTAAAATTGGCATAAGTGGGTTAAATGTTAAAACAACTTGAATGGCTTGGAAGTAGTAAAAAAGATATTATGCGCTTTCCAAGAGAAGCGATGCAGGAAGCTGGGTACGCTCTTTATCTTGCTCAGAAAGGTGAGCATTATAAAAATAGCAAACTACTGAAAGGCTTTGGTTCTGCTGTGAGTGAGGTGGTGATAGAGTATGATAAGAATGCATATCGTGCAGTTTACACAGTAAATGTGGGTGATGCAGTATATGTTATACACTGCTTTCAAAAAAAATCAAAACGCGGCATAAAAACCCCAAGAGAGGATATTGCTATTATAAAGCAGCGATTAACGTTATTGAAAGCAGAAGTAAATGGGGGTTGATATTATGGTGAAAAAAAACGATGAAAAACTAATGCGTACTAAATCTAGTGGCAATGTATTTGCCGATATGGGAATGCCTGATTCTGATAAATATCTAGCTAAGGTTGAGCTTGCACGTCAAATTAATAAGATTATTGTTGATCGAAGCCTGAAGCAGGCACAGGCCGCTAAGATACTAGAAGTTGATCAACCCAAAGTGTCTGCTTTGAGTTGTGGTAGGTTGGATGGTTTTTCTATTGAGCGTTTAATTGGTTTTTTAAATAAGTTAGACCGTGATGTTGAGATTGTTGTAAAGAAAAAACCAACTCGCCGCAAAACTCATGGTTGCTTGAAAGTGGCTTTTGCCTAGTTTTTTTGTGGGTGCTTGCGCTCTGTGTACAGCACGTGTTTCTAGCAGGCTAGCGGTTTTTAACCTGGTAATGTCTCAAACCCAGCCCTTCATCCTCGCCCAGGCGATACCAAAATATTCATGCAAGGCGATGTCGGAATAAATTAAATTAATTGTGCTGGGGATGTAATATTTAAATGGGTTGCGATTCAGCTTCACCATATATTGTGTTGGTGCAGCAATGGGGTGCATGCCTTGTTTTTCAAACAATGCCATCGCGCGCGGCATATGGTACGCCGACGTAACAAGAATAAAAGGTTTTGCACCCAATTGTTTCATCAGATAAAGCGCTTCGTGGTGTGTATCGCGCGAGCCGTCTTCTAGGCTAATATTACTTCGATCGACGCCGAGGATCACTGCTGTATTGCGCATACGGCCAGCTTCTGTGGGTGAGCGGAACACACGGCCACCGGATAAAATCAGTTTTGGTGTGATGCCTTTGTGGGAGAGTTGGCGGTACAGGCGTATGCCTTCAACCAAGCGTGATAATGAGGCTGAGTTTAATCGAGTATTTGCTGGAAAGCCGACTTGGCCACCCACACCACCGCCAAGCACAACGATCGTGCTGACATGTTCAGGGACTGTATGTAATGGTTTATAGCGGTATTCCAAATTGCTTAGCAGGATATTGGGTAAGAAACTGGTGCTGAATAAGGCTAGCAGGATAATTGAGATGACGATCATGCTGCCGGCAAGCTTGTGGCAGCGAGTGAGCCACCAGATGAGCAGGCCGATGATAGCAAGCAATATGCAGATAGGCAGTGGCAGCAGCAGGGCTGAGATGAATTTTTTCAGCATAAATGGCATGGGCAATATCCTTATTGTTTGGGGTAAGGATAAGGCGGATGAGCGGTTGATGCAACTCAGGTCTTGAAACTTTGTGAAGAGTCTTTATATTAGGAGCAAGCAAATTAACTGATAGAGCGATGACATGACTAAAAAACATAAAGATACGACTGCAGCAGAAGAGCAAGGTCTCGAAGATAATAAATGGGAGAAATTTGCTAAAGAGCAAGAGCAAATGGAAGACTCACCCGTTGAACTCGATATTGAGGCTGAGGAGCAGGAGCTAGAACAAGTGGACCTGCAAGGAGTTGATGCGACAAAGCTGCAAAATAAGATTGAAGCGCTAGAGCTGAAGTTGGCTGAATTTAAAGATCAAACTATACGCACTCAGGCGGAGATGGATAACTTACGCCGCCGTACCGAGCGTGAGATAGGTAATGCACATAAGTATGGTTCTGAAAAGTTGCTGTCAGATTTGCTGCCCGTTATAGACAGTTTAGTGCGTGGTTTGGAAGGTCAAATTGACGAAGCTAACCCACAAATTAAAGCGATGCGCGATGGTATGCGTATGACTTTAGATTTACTTGAAAAAACGCTAGAGAAACATGGGGTTATTAAGATTGCTCCTGAAAAAGGCGAAGCGTTCAATCCAGAGCGACACGAAGCAATGTCCATGGTGCCAACTCCTGATGCAGAGTCTAATACGGTTGTTCAAGTGTTACAGGCAGGTTATGAGCTTAACGGTCGTGTTGTCCGTGCCGCGATGATTATTGTGGCGCAGTAGGTTCTTGCTCTCGATCCATCTCGCGACGAAGCTCATCAAAGTCTGGCAGATCATTGCGGTTTTGCCAGATGCCAAAAACTTGCTCCAATAAGCCCTTTTTAAAGTTGGTGGTCAGCTATTTTTTATCAAGCATGTTTAGTGAACCTCAAGCCATTTTAAAGAGATATCAATAAAATAGTTGATTGGCACTTGAATGGCAACTTTGCGGAGGTAAAAAATTTTCAAAAAAACTCTTGAAATCCATTTCCGGGGCCCCATCTACAAAGCCAACGCTGTTAAAAAATAGTACAGAATGTGGCTGAAGCGATTCAGTATATTGCTAACTGATTGAATTATATAAAAAAGAGGTAACTAACATGGGTAAGATTATCGGTATTGACTTGGGTACAACCAACTCTTGTGTTGCGATTATGGAAGGAGGCAAGGCGCGCGTTATCGAAAATGCGGAAGGTGCACGCACCACACCATCGATCGTAGCGTATACAAAAGAAGACGAGATTAAAGTGGGTGTATCTGCTAAGCGCCAAGCAGTGACTAACCCTAGTGATACATTGTTTGCTATTAAGCGCTTAATCGGTCGCAAGTTTAGTGATGATGTTGTGCAAAAAGATATTAAAATGGTGCCTTATAAAATTGTTGAAGCAGATAATGGTGATGCGTGGGTTGAAATTAAAGGTGAAAAAATTGCACCACAACAAATCTCAGCACAAATCTTATTAAAAATGAAAAAAACGGCTGAAGATTTTCTGGGTGAAGAAGTTACAGAGGCAGTGATCACTGTTCCTGCTTATTTTAATGACTCTCAGCGTCAGGCAACCAAAGATGCTGGTCGTATCGCAGGCCTTGAAGTAAAACGTATTATTAATGAGCCTACTGCTGCAGCATTAGCGTATGGTTTGGATAAGAAAAAAG
>JAJFJO010000159.1 GCA_021774015.1 Gammaproteobacteria bacterium | reverse complement strand
ACATCACGAAAAGGTCTAATCTCCACCTCGATTTGATGTCGATACTCAGTATCACCCAACATAATACCGGCTAAAAAAGCACCTAAGGCATACGATAAACCTAATGTATGCGTCAGCCAAGCAGCACCAATAGAAATAAGTAAAACCGTCAGGGTGAACATTTCCAGGACTCGCGTAGACGCAATCGCGTGGAATAACGGTCGCATTAACCAACGACCCGCTCCCAGTATCGCTAAAATGGCAATAACACCTTTTAACAAAGCCCATAATACGACAGGTACAACCACCTGAGTTGTATCGCCACTTAGACTAGCAATTGATACTAAAATGGGAATAACAGCAAGATCTTGAAATAATAAAATGCCCAGCGCATTACGGCCGTGTTTTGTACCCAACTCCATTTGTGCCGATAATTGCTTAACAACAATAGCCGTAGAAGACATCGCCACAACACAACCAATAACAACCGACATCATCATGGTCATGTGAATAGCCAAACCAATTGCCGTTGTAATAATAATGCTAAAAACGACTTGCAAGCCACCTAAGACAAACACCGCATATTTTAAAGACAATAATTTGGATAATGAAAACTGCAAACCAACAGTAAACATCAAAAGAACCACACCGAATTCTGCCAACTCTTTAATATCTTTAGTATCAGGAATCCAGCCCAAAATATGTGGACCAACCAACAAACCCGCCACTAAATAACCGAAAATAACAGGCAAGCGTAAATAACGAAATGCCATATTAACGGCAAGTGTTACCACCAGCACAATAAGCAAGCTTTCTAAAAGGCTAAAAACCACAACACTTCCCTGCAAGTGATCCTAGTTAAGCAAGGTTATTATGGTATCATAGATAACAACTCATAACAGAATGGAGATAATATGCCCTCCCCATACGCACATATATTACTCGCCGTTGATTTTTCCGAAGGAACCGATGCTCTTATGATGATTCACGCACTATTTTGCACTGATTGATACAAGGACTCACTCCATGCCTGCACATATTCTTGATGGAAATGCTATTGCCGCTAAAGTTCGAGCTCGCGTTGCAAGCCGCATTGAGACTCGACTTGCTAACGGCCTTTGTGCACCCGGCTTAGATGTGATCTTAGTGGGTGAAAACCCCGCATCTGCCACCTACGTTAAGCACAAACAAAAAGCCTGCCACGAAGTGGGCATTCAATCACGTGCACATCACCTACCCGCAGATGCCACCCAGGCTGAAATCGAAACATTGATTGATCACTGCAATGCTAACCCAGATGTGCATGGGATATTATTACAATTACCTCTACCTGAGCATATTGACTCAGACGCACTACTAGAGCGCATTTTACCTTCGAAAGATATCGACGGGTTTCATCCCTATAACTTGGGCCGCTTAACGCAGCGTCGCCCGTTACTGCGCCCTTGCACACCTCATGGTGTGATGACACTGCTGGAAGAAACCGGGCAAGACATTACAGGAATGCACGCCGTCATTATTGGTGCGAGTAATATTGTCGGGCGCCCCATGGCTTTAGAGTTACTTCTGGCTAAATGCACCACGACCATCTGTCACCGCTTTACCAAAAACATTGCACAGTTTGTGCAAGATGCCGACATTCTTGTCGCGGCAATCGGCAAACCAGGTATTATTCAGAGCGACTGGATAAAGCCTGGCGCTATTGTGATTGATGTCGGTTTTAGTCGCCTTAGCAACGGCACAATTAGTGGTGATATTGATTTTAACACTGCCAAGCAACGCGCCAGCTGGATTACTCCAGTGCCTGGCGGCGTGGGCCCTATGACGGTAGCAACGCTAGTCGAGAATACGTTATTGGCTGCGGAGCAAGGTTTAACTTCAAAATGACGGTCCTGCAGCACCAGCACCAGCACCAGCACCAGCACCAGCACCAGCACCAGCATCCATAGAAAATTGTATATCGTCAATGGGGCTATGAAATAATGCCGGCGAAAAACCTGTCGTTAAAACTGGAGAATGTCCAGAGCTAAAACCAGCCCTTGCAGGCACTTCAATACCTTCAGACTGCTCAACAAATTGCAAGAATAGTGGACTCGTTTCTTTATTGAACCCACCAATGGTATGATCATCAGCCACACCAAATATGTATCCATACATTTCATAGTTAACATCTTTGCGAACATAGCCGTGCCTAACTGTACCCGTATCAATCACTAAACCTGATTTGTCAAGCAACTCTGCAAGAAACACTGGCTTTCCTCTGAAGACAACCTGTCTTTTATTTTGTTTTCCAAGAACATCTTTCGGCGCTTTATATAAAGCCTGCAAAATTCGCTGCTCAAGAGAGTTTTTAGGCAAGCTTTTTGCCCCAGGCATCTTTGCGATAAATTCTTTAAAACTACCTACCTTATAAAAAGTTTTATTTTCCCCACCAAAAAGACTCTCGACAAAACGGTCAATAATAGCATCTGCTAATAATCTTACATCCGCATTTAATAATCCTAATATAATGTAACGATAACGCTCCACCAGCCAATCTAAAACCTCCAAAATAACGTCTTGTGGCTCTCTATCACGGCCATCAAACCCAGGAGAAAACGCATCAACTAAATTCTGACTTGAACTTTTATCAGATGCCAGTTTGAACCTAGATTGAAGATCATGAAAAAAAGTTCCAAGTGCGTTAGCAGAACCACCCACAGCACAAGCCATATTAAGGGCGGCGTTATCCACATCAGAAGCCTGCGCTACCATGCTGACAGCTTGCGCTGCTTGCTCAACTGGCTGAAAGCCTTGCTCTTCCCTTGAAAGGCTCCCTTTAGTTCTTAAACTACCTGACTTAACTTTTACTGCAATAGTATAAATTCCATATAATTTCAGCAAACTAGCTCGGAATATCTGCAGTTTAACCTGCGGATCCGAATCAAAAGAAAAAGATTGAGGTTGCTCGATCACAGCACCTTCTTTCTGGGAGGGGAGTAATTTTTGGCGAACTACATCTAACGCTTTTACAAATATCTCACGCAAAATACCAAATGCAGTTAACTGAGTGCCATCCCCCACCTGAAACAATTCACTCAACAATCTTTTCTTTGATTCTCGTAGATCATGCTCTAAGTATGTAGCAGTAGATTTATCAGTTGTCACATCTAGTCCACTTTTTACTTCACTTGCCAAATGTTCACATAATCGTTTAACCGCATCCTCAGAGTCACAAGCAACTGTAATCAAGTCCGTATAACTAGCTTGTTCAGATAGCCAATTACGAAACAACTTGGAAATTATTTTCACATTTGGTTCAGACTTAAATTTATTGAGTCGCTTTATTCCAGAGCACCTCGGAACGAATTTCATAGTACCTAGTTTGGCACTCAAATACCCCTCAATTTTCTGCAAGCTATCTAGACGCAACTGCTCAAGGAATTTATCTCTAACCTGATTCATAAATTCCTGCTTCGCACTATCCTCAGGTAATGAGCTAACCTTATGACTCATTCCTTTTACCAACATTTGAGCAGGGTCACCTTTTTTATCTTTTGCAAATATATTTGCTCCATTTTTTATCAATCTCGAGAGACCGTTTAACAACTTGTCTTTAGTCGAATCATCTAAGGCAACCCCATCTTTAATACCATCCAAGAAATCAGAAATATTGTATAAAATAAGATGTAAAGCTGTATCGAGTGAAGTTAAATGATGCGCATTAATAATCAGCGTTCTTTTACCAGGATGATCTTTAGTCTTATCACAAACAAAAGTCATTATTCGGCCAAATTTAAAGTAAGCCCTGGCTTTTATTACTGCCCTCAAAGGAGTTTCATGATTATACTCTGAACCAACAAGTACCAATCTCTGACTAGCACTATCACAACCGCTCGGCCAGTATATTTCATTCCACCGCTCATTCAACAGCATATGGTGAAAAAGTTCGTTATCACGAGCATTAAGAATCTTCTCACCCACACATTTAAGAGCCACGAGAAAATAATCACGCGGCATAACCTGCAATAAAGATCGATTATTCTTGTTTAACTGCTTGAACAACATCCCTAAAGCTTCCTTTGAATCACCCCCGCGCATCAATGTCAATAAAAAAGCTTCAAATTTTTGCAAGTAAAATTTCTCAAGATCTTCATTATCAAACACGCAGTATAAAGGCGTATTACCAGAACGATCGCCCTGAAAAATTAGCGACGCATCTTTCGATAAAATCTGCTTAATCACCTTATCTCGTTTCGCCTTAAATGCAAGATGCAAAATATTTTCACCCTGATTCGTTTTTTGTTGATGATCAAATTCTAGAGCCAATAATATTTCTATACCCTCTGCATTTATGCCTGTTGATTTTTTCCCATCAGTTTTTTTTGCTTCAACGGCAATATGCAATAGATTTCTGCCTTCCGCGTCTCTAAGTTTAGCCAATAAAGTTTTTTGATCCATATCCCTTGGTTTATTCAATAAATCTGAAAATTTAGACAGTTCACCACCAAGCAAATAGCCACGAAGCTCTTCAAAAAGCGCTTGTTCGGAATCTGATAATTTAACCTGAAACTCGTTACCTCCTTGATCTCGTTCCAATTGCTCCAAACGATCCGTTTCGGCTAATTTAACCTCTTTTTCATATACCGAGATCACTTGTTCTAAAACAGCATATTTTCCAACTTCACTTGCACTTTCATCAAGCAAAACCCTAAGCACTCTCCCCAGCTGATCAATTGGGGTTTCTTTATATCTCAAGAACCACGCTAAAAACTCTTGCCCCTGCTGCAATACAGAGTCTCCTTCAGAAGACATTTTTTCCATAATACATTTAAACAAATCCT
>JAJFJO010000158.1 GCA_021774015.1 Gammaproteobacteria bacterium | reverse complement strand
ATAACGATAGATAATTTCCAAATTTTTTTATGCGAAAATGCTGATGCGAAAATGGTAAAAGCCCACGATAACTTAATCTTAACAGCCTCATGCTTATAAAATGTTTCCTTAAAAAACAACCACAATAAAATTGCATTTAATAAAGATATCATAGACGCAAAATAAAGCGGTGTCGTAAATGAGAACCACGATACTATATTAGAATCAGATAAAACCCCACCAAAGATAGGACCAAATACAAACCCCAATGATACTGCTAATAATATTAAACCAATATTACGTGCTTTATGCTCTTCCGAACTCACATCAACAATAGCTGCCTGAGCAATAGGTTGGCTACCCGCCGTAAAGCCCGCCACGATGCGCCCCACAATTAGTAATGCTAAGCTATGCACAATAATCGCGATCGCGGATATCAAATACCCGATAAATGCTCCAATCAAACAAATTAACAGTGCTTTTCGTCTGCCTGTTGTATCTGATAAATCCCCCAGTATTGCTGCACCAAAAAACCAGCAAATCATAAAGATACCAACGGTTAAACCATATAAAAACTCGCGCATACCCGCAGAAACGCTATGTGCTAAAAATACGGATGAAGGGTCAACGATAATGCTATTTAAAATAGGGAACAGTAATCCCAAGCCCATTCCATCGATAAATAACACCAAAAATAATGGTGCTACTGCTAGTAAAGGATTTTTGTTTTCCATTTGACAACCTTACAAATATTTGTCATTGAATTTTATTCTTCTCTAACCAAGCATCAAGCTCATTAACTGTTACACCCAGCCCCACTAAACGTTGCGGCGCAATCTCTTTTAGATCATCGTGCACATCTGATATAAATGCAGATTGGTCACTAAGCTCAACAAGTTGTAGGTCATACTATAACATTTAATACGGCCACTATACGGCCATTATTACTCAGATACGGCCGCCGACTCAGCCTTCTTCTCAGATGACACCGGCTTATTCGGCGGAATCGTTTGTGGTGCACGCGCATAAGGAATCACATCACGCACATTAGCAACACCGGTAATATAACGAATCAAACGTTCAAACCCCAAACCAAAACCTGCATGTGGCACGGTGCCATAACGACGCAAGTCTAAATACCAATCGTATTCTTGTGGATCCAAACCTGCTTCAATCAATCGCTTTTCTAACACATCAAAGCGCTCTTCACGCTGGCTGCCACCCACGATTTCTCCAACACCCGGCAACAACACATCCATTGCTGCAACGGTTTTATTGTCATCATTTAATCGCATATAAAATGCTTTAATATCTTTCGGATAGTTTTTTACAACAACCGGTTTTTTCAATAGCTCTTCCGTTAAATAGCGTTCATGCTCTGTTTGCAAATCAATGCCCCACGCCACCGGGTAATCGAATTTTTTACCAGAACCTGCTAACAACTTAATCGCATCCGTATAATCAATACGCTCAAAATCATTTTCTAACATTGCCTCAATACGTGCGATACATTCTTTATCCACCCATTTGTTAAAAAATGCCATATCCTCTGCGCATTCTTCTAATATATGACGGCATACATATTTAATGAGGTCTTCGGCTAAGTCGATATCATCATTTAAATCAGCAAATGCAATCTCAGGCTCAACCATCCAAAACTCTGCTAAATGGCGAGTGGTATTAGAATTTTCAGAGCGAAACGTAGGGCCAAACGTATACACCTTCGACAATGCTAAACAATACGCTTCCACATTTAATTGTCCTGACACCGTCAAATAAGCTGGCTGCCCAAAAAAGTCTTGTGAATAATCGATGTCACCATTGCCATTGCGCGGCAAGTTCATCATATCCAACGTGCTAACACTAAACAATTCTCCAGCGCCCTCACAATCACATGCCGTTAATATCGGTGTGTTCACCCAGAAAAAACCATTACTATTAAAATATTGATGAATCGCCTTCGCAATATGATGACGGACCCGAGTGACCGCACCAATAATATTCGTGCGTGGCCGTAGATGACTGTAGTCGCGCAAATGCTCCAACGTATGACGCTTTGCTGCCATCGGATAAGACTTAGGATCATTCACCCATCCAACGACGGTGAGACTCTCTACTGACAATTCTACAGACTGATTTTGGCCTTGCGATTCAACCAACTTTCCAACAGCACGCATTGCACAGCCTGCCGTGATTTTCAAAACATCAGACTCATAATTATCCAGCTCATTAGGAACCACTAACTGCAACGAATCAAAGCAAGAGCCATCAGACAGGGTAATAAAAGAAATTCCGGCCTTTGAATCACGACGACTGCGCGCCCAACCCTCAATAGTGATCTCATCACCCGCTTGCGCCTTGCCACTTAGCAAGTCTTTTATAGATAGTGTATTCATGATTAGGTTCCCAAAATAGATCTCAAAATGACCGATATATTACCATTATTGGCAGTAACAACAAACTATAAAGTCTTCTGCACCTCAGGATGCAAATACTCAGCCCCACCCACCCGAACCGTCAAATTACTCAACACGTTAAGCAAGCATTCGTGGTGCGTATGGCCACATAATACTAAAAACTCTATACCTGGATGTTTTTTTGCAGCTGCAGCTACGACATCACCTGTCGCTTTGGAAGCAAAGAACGACAAAAAATCATCGCCACTTATTTTCCCTTCATACATGCACGCTTCTTTAAAAGGTGGCACATGAGTTAATATGATAATTTTTTTAGGGTTATGCTGAGAAATAGTATAAGTGATGTCATTACGTAGGTTGTGAGCATCGACATCCGCTAATTGCTGCATTTTTTCGAGCAATTGATATCTCTCAAGTATTCTCTGCTGGTATAAGTCCGCAATCAATCGACTGTCGTTGAGTGACACTTGACTATTCTCGTAATCACCATAACGTCCATCTGCCCAGCCGTCCTGCCCTAATAACACAACGTCTTTTCTAAATTGACAGGCCCCGAGGCAGGCAACCAATGCAAATGCTCTTCTGATTTCGTGATCAAAGTCATTTGGGTTTGTACCTCATCAACTTGACCTCGGTAATAATCGTAATTACCCAATACAAAATAAATCGGCTGCTTAATGTATGTCGCCATTTCTTTTAATATCTCTGAAATAGAAGGCGCCTCAGCAATATCACCGCTAATCAACACCGCATCACAACGAGTCGCGATAACAGATTCATAAAAAATAATACGATCTTCCACATCGAGAAAATTAAGGTGGGTATCGGTTAGCCAGCATGGATTCATAAAACAATACCTTCAAATTAAATTAACTATTTCCTTTATACGCTCTAGAACAATTTTAGTGCGATCATCATGTCAAAGATCCATAATTCAAATGACCAGGAAGTGCTGAATAGAAGTCATCCGAGTCTAAAACATCATTTAAATGGCTTGCAAGATATTTCTTTAGTGATATTTCACTCGATCTAACTTCATTCAAAATCTCACTTCGACCATCAATAACGGCAATTATGAGTACCCTCTGCGTAAGGCCAAACTGGTATAGGATCATTTCCTACACTAATTTGGTTTTCAAAAACAGGGGCGGCGTAACTTGTAGCAATCCCTCTGGTATATTCACCCAACTGCACAGGAAATACATACCTTACCCCTGAGACTAGAAACTCCTCACAAGCACCTGTGACTGGCAAATATGCCTGCCGGGGTGATATTCCTACAGCCTCTAACCTGCCTCTCAGTCGCATTTCTTTCAAGAGATTAGACTGGGCCCTCAACAAGCCAGATTGAGATAGCCTCTTAATAGATGCATTCACTTCCGAGGCGCTTGGACAGCCATCCCTTTAAGAAACCACCTCTAGAAAATAACATCTGTACCAAGACTCATAATTAAGCTAAACCGATCGCAACAAACCATACTGCAAACTAGCCGTCGACTTATAACGATAGCTGTTCAAACCTTCAGGAATATCGATCACCAAACCTTTCTCTGCTTCAAAATAAACAAGCGCGCCTGGTTTTAAATAATCGACCACCCATCGAAGCGCATCATTTAACATATTTTTCTGAAAAGGTGGGTCTAGAAATACAATATCAAAAGCAGATTGTTGCAACACCACATCAGGAAAAGACGCATACATAATCTTCGCATTACTCGCATTCAACAAAAGTGCATTATTTTTTAACGCGTCTACAACAATTTTTTCTCTTTCAACAAAAGTAACGGATGCTGCTCCGCGAGATAGCGCTTCAAAACCAAATACACCACTACCTGCAAACAAATCCAAACAGTGCGCACCAGCAATATAGGATGACAGCCAATTAAATACCGTTTCACGCACACGATCATGTGTGGGGCGCAAGCCCTCTACTGCAGGAAAAGTGATAGCACGACTGCGCCACTCACCCCCAATAATACGACACTTGCCAGTATTTTTATCAGACTTTAGGCCCAACGGTTACCACCACCATGTTGTTTGGATGTAATGTTTTTTGAAACGCATTGCGAATGCCGCTTGTTGTTACCTTGGAAACTTTGCCCGTAAACTGATCCAGATAATTCAGAGGTCGATGATAAAAAGCAATGGCTGTTAAAACAGAAACAATACTTTTATTGCTTGCCAAACCCAGTGGGAACTTGCCAATAATGTTTTGTTTCGCGACATTTAATTGTTTTTCTGTAGGGCCATTTTTAACATAATTAATCATCGCATTTTTCACAACACCCAGCGCATTGGCCGCTTTAGCAGCCTTTGTTTGCAGTATCACAGAAAAAGGCCCGCGATATTGTAAGGGCGTAAAACTGCTCCCAATAAAATACACCAACCCACGCTGAACACGCACTTTTTGATACAGTAATGATGTTAAACCACTACCACCCAGTATTGAGTTGCCAACAATCAGCGGGATATAATTTTTATTGTTACGAGTAATGCCCACTTGGCCTATTATCGTAGTTGTCGATTTTGATGGATAATTAATATGAATAATTTCCGGCTTACCCGACGGCTTCACCATATCAAGTGCAGCAGCAGGTTTACCCTTTGGCAGGCGACCCACTACTTGCTCAGCAATCTTTTCAGCCTGACCCTTGGTTATATCTCCCACCAGTATCACGTCCGCATTATTCGCCACATAATATCGTGAATAAAACGACTGCAATTGCTTAGCACTGGTCGCATTAATCTGTTGCACATTGCCTAATACAGGATGCGCATAAGGTGTGCCTACATACACTGCTTTATAAAAAGCATTTCTCGCAATCGTTGTTGGTGTTTGCTCACCCACCTTAATACCTGCAACAATGCTATTTTTAACACGCTGCAACACCCTTGCATTATGAAAATCAGGTTGCACCAATACATCAATAAACGTTTCAAGCGCTTTATTTAAATATTGGGGTTGTGTTAGCGTTCTAAGCGCAACCATCGCCATATCACGCCCCGTATCCGTATCCATTTGTGCGCCCACACTATCAAATGAAGTGGCAACTTGGTTTGCATCCATAGCTTTTGATGACTCACCGATCATGCTATTCACCATATTCGCCAAGCCAAATTTGTTATCGTCATAAGCAGATCCCGCAGCAAATGCAACACGCACATCTAACATAGGTAATTCAGATGCGCGAACAAAAAAGACTTTAGCACCGTTAGAAGTTTTCCAATGCTGGATATTTAGAATCGGCTTTTTTGCAGCGAAAACCACACCACACATAAAAATTAACGCCAAACTTAATACTGCTTTCTGAATTTTCATTAACCTTCCTTGCTCATAGCCTAATTATTATTTCACTATTTTGGTGGGCTTTAACACTGCCACCGTCAAACGATTATTAACAAAGTATTCTTTAGCAACTGCTTGCACTTGCTGCGGCGTCACTGCCTCGATGTTTTTAATCAAATCAACACCTTTCTGCCAACTTAAACCTGACATCATTGGACCACCCACTGTAAAAGCTTGCGCCATCAAAGAATCATTTTTATAAACATTC
>JAJFJO010000157.1 GCA_021774015.1 Gammaproteobacteria bacterium | reverse complement strand
CGGATTAATGGCATAGTCAGCACGCATACGTAAACGATGATAAGCCACTAAATGCTTTTGATCAGGTGGCAGCGCATCTTTTAATAAAGAAATAAGTCCACTACTCGAGGGACCAATATCAACAATAGAAATACGCGGCAAACGTTGAATACCAGATGATAAACACACCGCTAAATTAATCGCATTAGATAATACAGACTTACCCGAACCAGGGCGCGCATAAAATAAGTCAATCCATGTCGTTTGTTGGCGAGAGCCTGGATGATAAGGCCATGGTTTGCCATCGGGCGAACGAAATAAAATCGCACCATCTTTCCAGGGAGATGCCGGTCGAAACAAAGGCAACATGTGCAGCACATCAGATAAAGGTGCAATCGACGGGCTCGCAACACTGGAGCTCGACACCCCTAACATACTAGAGGTAACACCTTGATACGCATCACCAGACACCTCAGATACATCGCAAGAACCCCAGCCTTCCATCGCTTTTGCTAACATAGAAGCACGCGCACGGAGCAAACGAATATCACCTTCAGGCGCCCAAGTGGCAGCACTAACGCGCAACTTCACAACCGCATCGTCGGTATTAAGATTGATATAACTTAATAATTTTAATGAATCCGCAATTAAACGATTTTGTGATGAAGTTACCGTGAGTACGGATGCCAACGCAGAACGTATGCTCGCATTGCCCAAGCCATCACTTTCAATATTAAAAGACATGCGCCAAGGAATATGCGTTTGCAATGTGCGGGAAAATAAACGAATAAAAGGCTGTATATCTTTAGGAAATAAATCGATAAATACGGATGCATAAATACGATCACCAACACGCGCAGTGCGCAAACCAATATTTTCTGCATCACGTGGTAAAATTTGTCGTGCCAATGAAGGCCATAACACATCTGAAATTTCACCAGTCATGCGTTTCGATTCTTTAATCGTCACTTTATCGCCAGGCAATGATGGGCGCCATGTGCGATCAGTAAACTCTGGATCTGCGCTATAACGCATCGCTTGGACAGCGTCATGCACTTCCAACACCTGATTAGTAATACCACAATTAGTTAAATCAGCACTCACAGAACGCACGAATGAATCATGGCTTTCACGCAAGTCCGGCACTGCCGCTAAGATATTTTGTGTTTGCAAAAATGCAGGGATATTATCTTTTTTAATCACTTTATGCTTATCTTTACGTGACCGACGTAACTGCTCATTACTCAATGATGTTAGGCGCGTCCACAAAACCAGATACACATCTTCGTGCGCACAATAATCTGATAAATAATCGATACGCTCATCAAACAAATCATTAAGGCGAAAATTTAAACGTTCTGCTGTTTCTTTTGCCGGCGATAAAATCTCGGCAATTTCTTCACCAACCTCATCTTTATTGTAGCTAAAATATACCTGAATGGTATGACCTGGTTGCGACATAATCGTCTGCAACGATTGGCGCAAACCACTTTGAATATGCTCAAATTCTTCACTGCCGACCAACGCTTTTACGCCATCGATACGTAACACAGTTAACAGGGAACCGTCATGAGCAACCAATGCCGTATCACTATCTGCCGTTTGTATATCACAATAAGAGGCCGTTGTTTGCTTTAATGCTGTACTCAGCCATGCAAACAAGGCATCAAATGTATGTATAAATGGAGATAGTATGCTCATCTATTATATCTCTCTTATGTGAAATTCAGCGCACTTAAACCTTGCAACGCCCATGCTTCTATTTCTTTAGAAAACCGTGTCATGCTAGGCAATACGCGCAAATGGGTCATCATTTCTTTTTTTACTTCTTGTAAATTATCAATATTAGCATCGATAATTAATCTTCCCAATAACGCCGGGTTACTCATACCATCACCCAATTCAGCTTCAACTTGTTGGGTACGCAATCGTAAACTACGATACGTGTTTTTAGCTTGAGAACTATATGAATTCCCAGTAACCATCGCAGTAAACAAAATATGGCACAAGGCGTTTAATTCCCCTTGTGTCATTTCCGGCAGATAAATCAAACTACCACCACCAAAATCGCTATTACCAATGGCTTCCAAGAAAAAACACTGTGCGCAAAATTCGCAAGCTGTCGCCATATTGCTCAAACGATTACTGGTATAATCGCCATCTATATTAATCACTTCTTGGAACTGCTGCGCTTGAAAGCCACAGAATTGGCAGGTGTATCCATCACGCTTTAAAATCTTTTCTTTAAAAGCAAGAAAGGCTGAATCAGCCCTTCTCACCATAAATAATCGCCAGTTGCTTTCCGTTGCTGATAGTGTAATGTCGTGCAATGCCATGTGCATCGTCAGCTATTAACTACCAATCAAACTGTTGATCTGACCACCACCTGTTTTCGCGATTGTAGCCGAACCAAAGATAGCATGTGTTGCCGTTGGTAACATTGTTGGGAACAGTGTTAAACCTGCACCAATAAGTAACAATGTAATACCTTGACTAATAGGTACCTGTGTTGGGTTCAGTTTATGCTGATGGAACTTAAAGAAAGATGCCATGATAAAACCGATACCGGCAATTAATGATACGTCAGTCAATACCGTTGCTAGCTTACCTACCGTGCTATCAACGTTACCCGCAATACTTGTTAAACTAATTGCTGTTGGCGCTGCTGCTAGTGCAGAACCTGCAAAGACCAGACAAAGAACCGCAGTTACTTTTGCAGTTGCTTTTGCGATAACAGACAGTGATTGTGTCGTTTTCATGATGTGGTTTCCCCCTAATTAAAACTTTAATAAATCTTTATAACTAATTATGGTTTCAGTCATTTCCGCCAATGCATACACTATACCTGCTAAACCTTAAGAGAATATTAAGAAAACTAACTTTTTTCATATAAACTGCACATTTTTTAAGCTTTTTTTAAGGTGCAAACAGGCAAGCTTGGCCTAACATACTGATTTTCAGTGTAAATCATTGGGCTGTGAATTTCTAGTGGTTTGTCAGGATAGTAACGGCAACCCGACGTGTTCTTCAAGATGAACTAGATCGCCTTATGGATGTAGAGCGGCAATATCACACAGCGAATTATACTTTTTGTATTATACTCACAGTATAATTTATGTTTACCTGTTAGTATAATCATCACTATAAAAGACAACGGATGACAGGGAAACATCATGCCAAGTAAGTCTAGCATATTAGCTCAATCAGATAGTGACGAAACACCTGATTCAACGCACACCACTGAAGACTTGAGCTCGACAAATAGTAATGATAATCCAGGTACTCAAGCCGCAGCTCACACAATAAGAAGAATTATAATAGTTAGCTTACGAAGCACTCTTTTACTCAGCGCTGCCGAAACTTTAACGGCAGTAGGTGACGCTGGCAATAATATGATGCGATCACAATTAGGAATTAATGAAGCAGCTGCTTCTGGGCTAATTCAAAGCATCTACTCACCCTTATCACTTTTAAGCTTTGCTCCTTTATATGCAGTACCCCTTGTTATGCAAGAGCCTAGAATTAATAACAGACAAAGAGAGCTTGGCAACATATTTCGACAAAGCATATTGATGAGCGCAACCATACATGCGATTGCACTACCATTTTTTATTGCTGCCAAACCACTACTCGAAAGCTTAGGACAACCCAAAGAGGTAACATCACTAACACAGGATTATTTTAATGCTTATTTAACTGGATACCCAGCTCAAATTTTAGGAATTGCTAAATATATGTTTTTCGTGGGGTTAGATCATCATCCCACACTAACATTCCTAGCATTAATTGAATTAGCTGCCGTGCTCGGAACAGCATACCCTCTCATCTATGGTATCGATAAAAAAGACGGCTTAGCAATGCAGGGTAGCGGCTATGCGACAGCTATCGGTTGGTATGCGCGAATATTGATTGGATTTTTTATGTTAGCAGCACTGAAAAAATATCATCAATATAAACTCTTTGATATAAACCACCTCCTCACAAATTTCAGCTCATGGCAGAAAAAATTATGGGTGGAAGGTGGACCAATTTTACTGGCTGCATCAACTGAAGTAGTAACAACATTTACTGAAGGTATATTTGCTGGCTTACTTGGCACCTCTGCGCTAGCAGCAACAAATGTCTCCATTCAATATAATGCAATAAATGATGTAATTAATGCCGGGTTGTT
>JAJFJO010000156.1 GCA_021774015.1 Gammaproteobacteria bacterium | reverse complement strand
CCCTACTGCATCACCCTCTTGGTCATGAGCTCTTAACATATCAGTCTCAGAGTCTATCTGATTTATATTATCAATCTCCATTAAAGCTTCAAAATTCGCAGCTATAGTCTTTGCACCTTTCCCAACATAAGCAAGCATATATGGAGCACAGCGTAACTGGGTAACACCATCAGCACTAGGTAAATCAGGTGCTCGCCACCGTTTATCATTTTTCTCATTGCTATCTGGGAACTTCAATCTTCGACCTTTTATATAACTTCTTGATCCCGAGCTTAATCCATTAAAAATATCTGAGTGAAAACTTAATCCAGCCTGCTCTTGCAATACGGCAAAACCATAACGTGCAATATCAGATATCTGCTCCTTTCTTGCAAAAAAATTACTAACTTTCTGGCCTATTGATAGGGAGCCACCTGTTTTACCATCAAAAAAACCTGAGAAATTCTCTAACGATTTTAGAATTTTAGCAGCATCATCAACCGGCATTTTGTCAACTTCATGAAGCATATCAAGAATGTTCTTTGCTATTATTTTCTCGCTGGACTTAGTTTTTGTCTTATATAGATGTGCAATACTTAATAAAGCACTATATAATTTACCCCAACTTTTATTTTCAGTATATGCATAAAAATTTTGCCAATACCCTCCATGAAGCTCACTAAAATCAATCAGCCCTGTTTTTTTTGCTTGCATAAGCAAGTCACATATTTTTCTGTAATCAATAGAGTCACTAATTCTCTCATTACGGAATTTATGTAACAATAAAATTGCTAACAAAATATTTGAGCATGCTTTATTTTTTAAAACTTGAGACGATGCAGGTTGTAAAATCGTATAGTTAATATCAAACATATCATTTACAAACATGATAGATGATATACATTTAGTATCATCTCTCTTATCATTGTGCCTACTCTTAGATAATTCTAGAACAAATTCTTCAACTGGAGAACCATTTAAGAAATCATAAATATTAAAGCCCATATCAGCTGCAGTATGTAGCTCCTTAATAAATTCATCAATCAAAAATTGCGCTCTTCTGCCACCACGCTGCAATGCAGATAAATCATCTAATTCTAAATTATCAATTTTATTAAGCGTTGATAGCATATGTGCTGCTCCAGATGCCGAAAATTTGCACCCAAAATAATTATAATCAGGCATGTTAAGATAATGCTGATAACAATTTTGTGCCTCCTCTACTGCATCAACTTTTATATGCTCAAGTTGTTCTCCAACACATGGTTCGGCAGACACATCAAGTGTTTTTTCAGTTTCTTCTACTATACCTCTCAATGATTTATCATCGTTATCTATAGGCATTTTTAATACTCCTTAACCATTAAATCTATATGTATTTTTTTAATCAAAAACATTATCCACCCAGTTGTCGCTCACACCTAGCTGCCTCACACAAATCATCATAGGCTGTTGATTTCCCCATGATTTGATTGTACTCGCCCTTAACAAGCCTGATAGCATAACAATCTATAATCGCTTCTACAGCACCCGCCGCCCCAGAATTTGTTTGTTCATTACCAGTAACTATATTTTCTATATCGTACTGTGCAGCTGCTGCAGAGGCTCCAGGAGATAGTTTTGTATGTAACTGTTTTTGACAATCTTCTGCCATAGATTTATCTCTAAAAATTAATCGCACTGTATTAGGAGGTATGATTTTTTTTTCTGTATCACGTACTAAAATTGATAAAGCATCTTTAGGCAGAAAACCTTCTGGCTTCACAGCAAATATGCCAGCATTGACAAGTGCAGGCTCAGACCCTTCAAAACCCAAATCAGTTACAGGAGCAGGAAGTGTTGCACTAGATACTGTAAGTGACTCATTAGCAAGTGCAGCTGGTGCAGCAAAATCATCTGGGATCTCTAGATTTGCCGGTGGTAAATCTTGCCAATCCATAATAACTTGATCCTGGTATGGGGAAGAAGCTGCTGATAAAGCTGCTGAATGATCTTCATGAACTTCTAAAGAATCACTTGTTTTATCAGATGAATTGTCATCATCAATATAGCTACTAACATCAGAGGATATAGCATAAGCATCTTCACCAGACCCCCCTTCATCACTGGAATAATCATCCGTAAATAACTCTTCACCTGCATTAGCTTCACTAAGAGAAGCTGCACGAATACGGTTAAAATTTTGCATCCAAACAGAGTATTTGAATGTTCTTTCTAGCATTGGCTCATTTTTTCTCATTTTTTTTGTTTCGGATAACAACATTTTTCTTACATAATTAACACAAGAGTCTTTAGCCAATGTTAAATCGTCTTTATCACTCAAAAGATCGTCTTGACTACGCTTAATAATATCAAAAGTTTTATCAGCTGCCCGTTTCATATGCTTATCAGTCAAACCAAATTGACTTATGGCAATATCTAAAATTTCTTTTACTGCTTTAGGTAAATTGCCTGCATATCTTTTTCGGCGAAGAGCTGCTCGTTGAGCAGCAAATATTTTAGTTGCCGCTAACACTATTAAATTTGGAAGTACTTGGTCACGAAAAACCTTGAAACGTTGTCCATATGGCAATTTTCCACTATTAATATCTACAATTAATTGCTTTATATCCTCGGCTTGTTGAATACGGGATGCGTAACTTACAGAAGTCTCTGCTTTTTTTGTTCGCTTAGCTACATAGCGACTCAATGCCTGAAAAGATTGTTTTGATAATTGCTTCCACCCTCTATCTTTGAATGCATGCTGCATATATCCATTATCATACTGACCATAATTTATTTCAGGAGCTTTTTCAAAGGCCTCAGTCAATCCATATTTAACTCCTGCATAATAAACACCTTTATCTAGCAAGGTCATCCCTAACAAATAACAAGATAATGCATAACTTTGTCTCATCTGACCATCATTCATTCTTGTATTCATGTAGTGTGACATACGATCAAATGAAAAAATAGATCGCCCTTTAGGTGTACGGCCTTTGCGAACTAAATATTGAATAATAGGTGCTAAATTAGACTCTTTAATATATTGAGCTGCATCAAATCCACCATTGAAAACGAGATCTTTCAACACTTCTCTAGCAGATAAAACCTGATTATCTAACGCTATAGCACTAGTTAACTCCCTAGATTCATCATCTCCTTGATCACGGGGTCTTAATCTATCAATATTTGCATGATCTATATTAAAATTATCAATATCTAGCAGCTTTGCAAAATGTGCAGCTTTTGTATCTCTATGTAATCCAATATGAGCAATCATGCTACTAGCGCAAGCACGTTGGATATCACCATACACCGGGGGCAGCTGTACTTTTCGACAACGATTTTTTCTATCAATATAAGCATCTGGGAACACTAGAGTTTCAGATTCTAAATATCCTTTTGATATTGAATGTAGTTGATCAAATATATCCTTATGTAGGCTGAGGCCTGTTTGTTCTTGCAACACTGCAAAACCATATCGTGCAATATCCGTTATTTGTGAACCTTAGATAAAAAGTTTACCAACTTTTTGACCTGGATTAAGATCCATCTTTGCAATATTATTAAAAAAATCTGAAAAAATATCTAATGCCGTTCTAATTTTAATTGCATCATCAACCCTCATATCATCAATTTCATTAAGCATATTAGGAATTTTTTTAGCCATTATTGTCCTATCTGACTTTTCAGCTCGCTCATATAAAGAAGGGATACTTAGCAAAGAGCTATACAATCGAGCCCAACTTCTGCCTTCAATATAAGCATAAAAATTACTCCAGTATCCATCATTTAGCTTCCAAATATCTACCAGCCCTGTTACTTCTGCCTCAACAAGCTGGTCAGATATCAATTTATAATTTATTTGATCACAATTTTTCTTATCACAAAATCTGTCTATTAAAAACATCACCAATAGATAGCGTGCATACGCTTTTTGTGCTGCAATTATATTTTCCGTGAGTTCTGTATTTCTTTGCATATATTTAGTAGTAAAAATATCGGACATAGATATTTTTGAAAGTGCCAACCCATCATATTTATTTTTTTTGCCCTGCTTAAATGTCGCTAAGGCTTGAACAAACTTACTAAATGAAGCCCCTTGTAGCATCCCATAAATATTAAAACCCATATCAGCTGCCATTTTTAGGTCATTCATTAAATCATCAATCAATTTATTTGTACCAACATCATGGCGCCTTAACATTGACACCTCTTCTTCCTCCATACTATTAACTTTATTTAACACTACAAGAATGTGTGCCAACCCAAAAGTGAATGATAATTCAGAGATGTCACCATCAGTACTTTCAGCAGCAGTCTTTTGCTTTTTCTCACACTTTACTGCTTCATCCAGTGCCTGTGTAACACCCTCAGAATGCTTAGTTGATATTGCTAAAATATAGGCATGAAGTATATGTTGAGCGGCTCCCAACTTAGTTTCGCTTTTCATGAGCCTATCCAATTCGAAATATTCACCTAAAAGTCTAAGTAATAATCTTTTATTATTCTTAGAATAAAGTGCATTGTGAACTCTATACAGCATATAAAAAAATGCTCCCGCAGGTGTGCCATTACCATCCTCTAATGCTTTAATTGCTGCCTTTTTATTACGGCCGTCTAAATATTCTTTATAATAACCTGCACTTTTTGACATCGCTTTAATTCCAGTGTAACGAAATCTTTCTGGATCTATATCAATTGGTGTAATACCT
>JAJFJO010000155.1 GCA_021774015.1 Gammaproteobacteria bacterium | reverse complement strand
AGCTGAACGCGCTGACGATCAATGAGCTGGAGCAAATCGCGGTCGGGTTGCTTGGTGTGTTGGAAGACTTCGGCGCCACGTTTGATGGCAACCCGGGTGATGTCGATCCGGACGCGGTCGAGGATTTGCTTGATGATCTTCGCGATGTGATGCCGGGCGACGTGGGCGATGCGTTCCAGCGGTTGATTGACTGTGTGCAAGCCGAGGCGAGCACGATGTTCCGCTTGACCCGCGCGGTCCAGGCTTCTGCGGATACGGATCTACCCGATGCGTTTACCGATGCGTTGGGGACCGTGCTGCTGGGCTTCTGAGTCCGAATCGCTCGCCTGATGGAGACTTGATCAGCAGCCCCCTTGCGTTTGCAAGGGGGTTGCTTTGTGCGCGCGTCGCGTGCGCTTTGAGAGTGTGGGCAATTTGACCTGATCACGCGGGCATGTGCGAGCGGGAGGATCCACTTAGTTGGGTTGTTCGGTTGCTAGGGGCTGCAAATGGTGGCAGGATTGCGTTGAGAGTTGGGAGAACCAAAGAGGAGAGTGGGAAATGTCCAGGAAAAATCTGCGCGCCAAGTTCGAGAGCGCCAAGTTTGAAAACCTCGAGGCTAGGAAGTTGCTCAGCGGATCGGTCGGAGGCGATGGGGCCTTTGCGTTCGAAGGTTCCAGCCGAGACGACGCGATCATCATCATGGCCGGGGATGAGATCGGTGAGATTGTGGTCTTTGGCATCGATGGCATTGGGGACGGGACCGTGCTTGAGGGCGTGGACCGGATCGAAGGCAATCTGCGCGGGGGCGATGACTTCCTGCAGATTGAAGGGCTGATTCTGGATTCCGACGGTGAGGTCATGCATGTGCGAGTGCACGGCGGCAGCGGCGAGGACACCTTGCTCGGCGGCGACACGCATGATCATCTCATAGGCGGCCAGGGCAACGACCAGATCGATGGCGGCGCGGGGGATGATAATCTCGAGGGCCACAAGGGCATGGATGTGATCAATGGCGGCGCTGGCGATGACCGGATCCGCGGCGGGAACATGGACGACACGCTCACGGGTGGAGATGGCGACGACTTCATCTTCGGGGGCAAGGACCACGACCGCATCTTCGGCGGCGACGGCGACGATGACTTGAACGGATGGAGCGGTGACGACAGTCTGTTTGGTGAGGGTGGCAACGATGTGCTGAAGGGTTCGACCGACGACGACCTGTTGCGCGGCGGCGCTGGCGATGATGAGCTGTTTGGCGCCCTCGGCAATGACTCGCTCTGGGGCGGTAATGGCAATGACCTGCTCAAGGGTTGGAAGGGCGACGATTTCATGATGGGCGGGGCCGGGGATGATGAGTTCATCGGCGCAAGCGGCAACGACGAGATGCGCGGCGGCGACGGCGACGACCGCTTGCTTGGCGCGCTGGGCGATGACAAGATCTTCGGCGGGGCCGGCGATGACTTTGTGCATGGCTGGATCGGCGATGACTTGCTTCGAGGCGGGGCGGGCGTCGACCTGCTCATCGGCAACATGGGCGAGGACGACCTGTTTGGCGGATTGGACTTCGATCGGCTCTTCGGCGGGGAGGACTCGGATCTGTTCCGGGGCGATCCTTTGGAGTGGAGAGACTTCGGGGATGAGGATCGGGCGGGGGAGGATCCGGTTGATGTGTAAGACGTCATCCTTCAAGGAGTTTGATTGGCTCCAGACCGGAATAGGGTGAGAGAGGGCCTCGCGATTACTTTCGCGGGGCTTTTTTCTGCTTGGTCTGTTCAAAGTGGGGTCGTCGGCTGGGATCGATGTCGGGCCACCAAGCGTGGCCTCTGAGCAGCAGCTCGACGAATCGGAAATAGCTTGGCGGCTGAATGGGGAGCGTGTAGGGCTTCTGGCACTCTGGACATTGTCCAGTGTTTTCTTGCGATGAGAGGTCGAGATTGCATCGGGCGCAGTTCGTGGTGCCGTTGTAGTTGTCTCGGCGCCAGAGGCGAAAGAGGACGAGTTGGATGAGTGCGAGTAGTGCGAGGAAGGCTAGGCCGAGGAGGATGACGTACCCAAGGGGACTCATCCGCGTAGATTACCAAACCAGTGGATCACCGAGGGGCCTCCGACTTGGTATGGTCAGAGGGCCGGGGGAAGGTGGTGTTTTCTCATCGCCAGTCACTACGGGAGAGACATTCGGATCATGGGCGTGTTGATGGATCGGAGTCCTGGATCTGGTTGAGTGAGACGTTCAGTCCATTGTCTGTGTCGTAGACGGTCATTCTCCATCGTCCGGTCACGAGGTTGATCGGGGCGGTGGGCTTGGACCAATGTCCGGATTCTTCGACCGAGCGGTACACGAAGCCGGTCATGCCCGTGCCGTGGACGCGTTTGAACTCGCCGGGGGCAATCTCGTGGTAGAGCTCATAGACATCGCACTGGCTCCATTCGGGATCGAGTTTGTGTTCGAGCACCACAGGACGGGCGGCGTCGTTGTGGATCTCGACGAGGTGCCTTTCGGGCTTGCGCGAGGAGATTGTGCAGCCGAGGGCAAGCAGTGGGAGCGTGAGAGCGATGAGCCGCATTGCGGCCTTGGGCTTGAGGGTCTTCATACTGGTTAAGGAATGTTGAACCGACCTGGTTCACCGATTCTCCGTATTTGGGGGAGCAGTTTATGCTCTTGCCAGCCCGGCTACCCGCCAGGATCCGCGATTGCGGCTTGCAGGAGCTCGACGATTCTCGGGGAGGGCCGGCTCATCTGGCCGCGGGAATGCTGCACCCCACCCATCGCGAAGTCGACTGAGGATTTTCCAAAGCTATCTCGCATGATTGGATCGGCACCCGCCTCGAGGAGGAGACGGACGGCGTCGACGTTTTCAGTTGCGCTAGCGAGCATGAGGGGAGTGAGATCAGAAAACGCTTTGATATCGACGTTGATGCCCAGCCCGAGAAGCTCCTGGATCATGGTGGGTTCGCATTGGTTTGAGACAGCGAGGTAGAGCAGCGTGCTGCCGTCGGTATCTATGCCCTTGGGGTCGGCACCTGCGTTTACCAGCAGGTTGAGTAGTTCGATGTTGCATTTGATAACGCTCCGCCGGAGTGGGGTCCAGCCGGCGAAGAGGTTGTTGTTGCCGCCGAGTACTTGCTTGGGGTTTGCGCCAAGCTCGATGAGGGCGCGGGCCATATCGAGGTCCTCGGAATCGCACGCGTGCCAGAGCAGGCTCTCGGTGGATTGGGTGACGTCTAGGCCGTGCTCTGTGAGAAGTCGGACAGTTTGGATAGAGCCGGATTGCACGGCTGCGAGTGCATGCTGCTCATTGGGCTTGACGCCCCCTTGGATGAGCACGAGCGCGTGCTCATATCTGCCGCGATCGCAGGCCATGTACAGGGCTTGTTTGAGGTTCTCGGTGGGCCAGCTATGCCGCGCGAGCATGCGAATCAGTTCCTCAACTGGAGAGTTCATAGCAGTGGCGAGCATGCTCATGGTTCCCGAGGCGCCCTTGGGTACAGCGTCGCGTAAGACCTTCGCGGTCTCGGCGTGCCCTTCCTCCATGGCGAGCGAAATCGGGCTTCTCACACCAGACCGTGACTTGAAGACCGGGTTTGCGCCGGCTTGGATGAGCATGACGCATGCATCGGTGTGGCCGCGGGACGCTGCCCACATCAGGGGCGTGGAGTCATACATTCGGTAGCCGTAGAGCTCGGTGTCTCGGGGGAGCATGAGGTTGGGGTCGACACCTCGGTCGAGTTCGGCTTGGAGCTTCTTGAGATCGGCCTGGGCTGCGGCGACGTGGATGGCAGGCGGTCGGTGGAACGCGAGCGTGCGGTTGATGCCGAAGCCGATGACGGCAATGAGCAAGAGCAGGAGCACGAGTATGTGCAGAGCCAAGGGGAAGTGTCCGAGCGAGGGCGGGCGTTTTGTGCGTTCCCAGCCGCACTCGGGGCAGACTGCTGTGTCCAGATCGCTCAAGTCGTATGCGCACTTGCGACACCGGCCGCGGCGTTTGCGTCGCCAGCGGATCAGGATGCCGGGGAGCAACAGGGGCGAGAGCAGAACGGTCCAACCGGCGGCAACGAAGACCAGGTTTTTCAGGATGTATTGCCCTTCCAGGGTCGGTGCCAGTGGGGCGATCTTGAACGCGAATTCCGGGAAGAGCAGCAGGGGAAGGAACGTCCCGGCCATGTGCAGGAGGAAGAGCACGAAGACCCCGCGCGGCAGCACGTTCAAAAGTAGCCCGAGCCCGATGAGGCATTCGAGCCCTCCCAGCCACGCCAGGGCCGACTGAGCGTCGAGGTGGCCGAGCGAGAGCCGCATCACGGTCTGGCCGGCGAGCAGTTCAGCGGGGCTGAGGTCCGGAAAGAACTTGAGCAGGCCGAAGTAAAAGTAGACGAACCCGAGCGACAATCGCAAGAGGTGGGGGTTGGGGTGGTCGGCGGTTGGGGAATCGGGCATCGTTTTCTTTCGCAGGTTCGCCGTTGGGACGAATACACGACGGCTGACGAGTTCATTGTGCTGCGCCAACAGGCGGGTTGTCTGTCGGCGCAGCACCAAACTTCCTGTAGCTCGATTCCGACATCGAAAGCGGTGGTGCGGAGCCCGGAAGCCAGGCGATTCGTAGCCTGAAGCGTAAGCGAGGCAGTCGTGCCAGCGACACGTGCCGGAGCACTCAACCACTGATATCGTGTTCCAGCGCGAAGCGGATCAGCTCGGCCGTGCTTCCAAGATTGAGCTTTTCCATAATTCGGGCACGGTAGGTCGAGGCGGTGCTGGTGCTGATCTTCATTTGCTTGGCGCATTGCTGAAGGGTCTTTCCGGCGCCCAGGGCCCGCAGAAAATCGAACTCGCGTTGGGAGAGGGATTCCAAACCCACGCGGCTGCGCTTGGGCCGGCGCAGGTGCTGGAGCACTTCCTGGGATACTTCAGACGAGATGTAGATTCGCCCGCCGTGCACCGCATCGATGGCCTCAACCAATTCGTCGACGGCGGCCGACTTGATGAGGTAGCCGTGGGCTCCGGCTTCCAGGACTCGAACGGCGTAGTGGATGTTTTCGTGGACCGTCAGGACGAGGATTTTGAGGTCGGGATGCTGCCGCAGGAGCCGCTCGATCACTTGGGGGGCGTCTTGGTGGGGCATCGAGTAGTCGAGCACGATCACTTGAGGCTGGGAATCGCAGGCGGCGTCCATCACCTCGGCGTCGTTCTTCGCATGAGCGACGATGCTGACCTTTCCACTCTCTTCGAGAATGCGCGCGAGGGCCTGCCGGACCATCTCGTGGTCATC
>JAJFJO010000154.1 GCA_021774015.1 Gammaproteobacteria bacterium | reverse complement strand
GTTGAATAAGGCGGGTTTTGAGCAGGTGTACTTTCTGAGTGGTGGTATCAATGCTTGGAAATCAGCTAATCATCCTATAGTGAAAAAATAATGGCTAAAGTTGAGATATATTCGACAGCTATGTGCCCATATTGTGTGCGTGCAAAGCAATTGTTCGACAATAAAAATATCAGTTATGATGAAATTCGTGTGGATACAGACCCAAGTCGACTGGCAGAAATGCTGAAGCGCGCTGACAATCGTCGTAGTGTGCCACAGATATTTATTAATGATGTAGGGATTGGGGGGTTCGATGAATTGGCCGCATTAGAATTGGATGGCAAATTGGATGATATGTTATCCAGTTAGTTGATGTTCTGTATTTTATTGCAGAATGTTTTATTTATTAAACTAGGAGCAAAGGTAATGGCAGAAGAAAACAAACAACCAGAAGTGGCTGCAGGGAATGGCACAGAGCCTGAATTTGGTATTCAACGTATTTATGTGAAAGATCTTTCACTAGAATGCCCGAATAGCCCAAACATATTTTTAGATACGTGGGAGCCAGAACTGAACATGGATCTTGCAACTAACGTTAATGCTTTAGGTGAAAATAACCATGAAGTGACTTTAACAGTTACTGTTACTGTTAAAATAAAAGATAAAACTGCATTTTTGGTGGAAGTAAAACATGCCGGTATTTTTACAATTGCTAATTTCCCTGAAGATCAGATTCGTCCAATGTTGGGTGCGTTTTGCCCGAACATTTTATATCCGTATGCTCGTGAAATGGTGACAGATGCGGTAGTGCGCGCTGGTTTTCCACAGCTGTATTTAGCACCGGTTAACTTTGATGCTTTATACCAACAGCATGAACAAGAGCAACAGCAAGAGCCCGCTGAAGGTAGCACAACTCATTAGGTTGGGCTTCGCTCTGCTTTATGAAAAAAAAATCACTACAACCCATTAGTGTAATAGGCGCTGGTTCTTTTGGAACAGCGCTTGCACTATTGCTCGCCCGTAATGGTGTTGATGTGCGTTTGTGGGGTCGTGATATGGAAGCAGTCGCTGCGATGTCAGAGTTGGCTGAAAACAGCAAATACCTCCCTAACTTTCGTTTTCCAGATAATATTACCGTGTGTCATGACTTGGCAGATTGTGTCGATCAAGATGATGATGTGTTGGTTGTCGTCCCAAGTTCTGCGTTTCGTTCAGTATTGCAAGAATTAAAAAGCCTTCCACATTCACCAAAGCACATTGCTTGGGCAACCAAAGGCATTGATCCATCTTCTGTGAAGTTATTACAATCAATCGTTGCTGAAGAATTTTCTAACGATATTCCTATGGCGGTAATTTCAGGCCCCAGTTTTGCAACGGAAGTGGCAGCAGCAAAGCCAACGGCGGTTAGTGTGGCTGGAAATAATGCTGATTTTGTTCAAAGCATCATTATACGGCTCAGTAACAATCGTTTTCGGGCTTACTATAACGACGACATGATTGGCGTCCAGCTATGTGGCACATTAAAAAATGTGATGGCTATAGCAGTGGGCCTTTCGGATGGCTTGCAGTTGGGAGCCAATGCACGATCTGCATTAATTACGCGCGGCTTAGCAGAAATTTCTCGTTTGTGTATCGCGATGGGTGGTAAGGCGTCGACGCTAATGAGTTTAGCCGGTGTTGGTGATTTAGTATTAACGTGTACGGATGATCAGTCTCGTAATCGTCGTTTTGGTTTAGGCTTAGGGCAAGGGAAAACGCGTGAAGAGTTAGCGGAGAGTATTGGACAAGTGATCGAAGGTTTTGATAATGCAAGCCACGCGTATCAATTAGCACAGCGTTATAAAGTTGAGATGCCAATCATCGAGCAAATGTACCGAGTGTTATATGAAAACTTATCACCACAAGAAGCTTTGGAAAATCTGCTGGCGCGTGATCTTGGTGCTGAGTGACGGGTGGTTTTCAATCTCTTCGGGTTTTATTTCTTGTAATTTGCTGTAAGGGGTATTGTTTACGTTTTCCAGGTTAGATAATATCATCTAGCGTTACAACATTATCAATGAGCTCTTCACTCCATATGTTGTGTTTGAGTTTGTGGGTTGTGACTAAAGCTAGCTGGATGTGTTTTTTTGTTTTTGTATGCTTTTCAAAAACACGAATTTTTTTTGTTAAATTTAAAGCAGTTGCTTTATCTAATGTGAAATCATTTTTACTATATTTAATCTCACATAATGTAATTACACCATCATCTCGGTCGAATAATAAATCAATTTGTGCGCCTTCCTCTTTTGGATTGCTTGCTTGCCGCCGCCAGTTTCCTGCAAAATATGGAATATTTCGTAGTCCTAATTTTTTTCCTATTTGATCTATGTGTTTATAACAAATCGATTCGAATGCATAGCCAGACCAGCTACGCCATTCTGGTTTATCTACCCTTTGAGTCCAGTAATTTTTAATGATATAGGTTTGTTGTTTGGCTGGTTCAATCCAGCGCAAATAAAATAATGTGTACTCATCAACAACTCTATAGTACATAGATTTTTTTTTCATTCCATAGGGTATGAATTTTGCTATAAACCCAGATGCAATTAATTCTTCTATTCTTTTGTTAAATGTTCCACCTGATTTCATTTTTATTTTTCTTAAGAGGTCCTCTCTCGATATGCCATATTGCTGGGCGCTGGCCGCCTTTACAATATTGAAATTAACATCAGCTTGATCGAAGAGTGCTTTAAATATACGTGGGAACTCGTCAAATAGTAACCCGTCTTTTTGGAAACACATTTTTTCTATATTTTGTGTAACTGAAAGCCCTTTTTGAAATTGCTCAAGATAAAATGGAACGCCACCAGCGACCATGTAGCAGTCCAAGACTTCTTTGTTTTTAAGTTTCAAGTGTCGAGAGTTAAGGAATTCTTTTGTTTGTGTGAGAGTAAAAGGCTCAAGCAGCAGGCTTCGTGTTACTCTATTGTAAAGCCCGCCTTTTGCATTAATTAAATTATTTAGCATCCATGATGCTGCAGAGCCACAGCAAATGAGTTTGAAATTGTTGTTTTTGCTCCATTGCGTATTCCAATAATAATCTAAATATTCCAATAATTTTGAGCGCTTTGTAGCAAGCCAGGGTAATTCATCAAGGAATATAACAATTTTTTTATTCTTAGGAAGTTCATTAACCTTTTCGCTCAATAAAGCAAATGCATCTTCCCAGCTATTAAGTGTTTGAATGGGTAGATTGTTAAAGAAGGTTTTGCTCAAAGCAGATGTAAAATGAGTGAGCTGTTGTTTTAGTGTGCCATTTTTCATTCCTGTTGCTTCGAGTGATATCTCAAATTCATTTAGGAGGTTTCGAATTAGAAAGGTTTTGCCTACACGCCTTCGGCCATAAACCGCAATGAGCTCAGCATGTTTTGAGTGACATAATTTGTTTAAGAGGGTGTATTCTTGTTCGCGGCTAATAGTTGCAGGCATGCTGTCCTCTTTAGATTTGGCTGATTATAGGAAATCATACTCAGCCAAATTTCATGTGTCAATGACGATTTGGCTGATTATAGAAAGTTATATCCAGCCAAATCTCTTTTTCGGAATGCGATTTGGCTGATTATGAAAAGTTATACCCAGCCAAATCTCTTTTCTGAAATGCGATTTGGCTGATTATAGAAAACCATATCCAGCCAAATCTCACCTAAACCCATTTTGCCGCCATGCCTCATAGGCAATGATAGCCACAGCGTTAGACAGGTTTAAACTGCGGCTATCGGGTTGCATGGGTATACGAATCTTTTTGTCAGCGGGCAGAGTATTCAGGTAAGCTTCAGGCAGGCCGCGTGTTTCTGGGCCAAAAATCAAGGCATCATCGGGGCCAAATTCCGCATCACTATAATGTGTTATCGCTTTGGTCGTGCAGGCATAAGTACTTCCATAGGCCACTTTTTCGCTAAACTCATCTAGATTTTGGTATTCATGGACGCTAGTCAGGTCGTGGTAATCGAGCCCGGCACGGCGAAGTTGTTTGGTAGAGAGTTCAAACCCGAGGGGGTGGATCAAATGCAACTGTGCGCCCATATTGGCGCACAGTCGAATAATATTGCCTGTATTAGGCGGTATTTCAGGTTGATACAAAACAATATGCAGCATTAGCCTTTCTTGGCATTAGCAACGATATGATGATTCACAATACGCAATTTCTTCTGGCTATCCTTGCGCGCAATTACTTTATGCGGTGTGCTTAAGTGTTTTACCTTCAGGTGTTTTGCTTGCATCGATTTTGTATTCAAATGCTTTCTGTTCAATACAGCGGAGGTGCTGCTAGCAAATGAGTCTCTAGTATTTGTTCTAGCTTCGTTTTTGGTGCTAGCTTCCTGCTCCTCCGTGGCAGCTGCATGCTCAGCAGGTTCATGATCAACTTGAGGTCGAATATCATGCTTATTATTTTCAATATCACGCTCACGTTGTTGTAAATACGCATTACGCACGAAGACATAAGGATCAAAAGAGTTATCGATCAATTTATCTGCAGGTGATAGGCGCGCACGAATATCAACAAGCTTGAGCCCTAATACAGCCCAGCTGATCCAGCTTGGTTCAACATAAGGGAATGGGCTAAAGAAAAGGTCTGGAATTTGTCCGAAACCGGAGCGGAAGGTGTTAGGCCCTAAAATTGGCAGTACGAGATAAGGTGATTTGTATTTATAACCCTCCCAATCTGCTAGTGTTAGGCCAAAGTCATTCACATGTTTAGGCAGGCCCATACGTGATGCCACATCAAATAAGCCACCGATACCGACGGTGCTGTTAATAAGGAAGCGGAAAACGTCTACGAAGGCGTAACGAACCTTGCCTTGGAGGATATCGTTCGGGAATGTGGTGATTTCTCGCACATTTGCTAGCGCATTAGTGACACCTTTTTGCAGAGGTGGCGGTGTGATTGTCGAATAAACGGCAGCAACCGGCCTAAAAACCAAGTGGTCAAGATCCGTATTAAACGCGAAGAAGAACCGGTTCATCTTCACATAAGGATCAACCTTATTGTTAGGGGTTTTAATACAGCCAGCCAGCAGAAGGCAGATGCTTGCGCAAACGATCAGCTTGAGAGTCTTTCTCATGGGTGTTTCCTTAACATTGGGTTAGCAAGTTCAAGTTGCTGATACTAACATAAAAATATGGTATTCTCACGTCCCAATTTATACGTTATTGAACAGAAGCAGGTGATCTCCGTGGCAAAGAATGAAGTGTTAGAGCAACAGCAGCGTTTTTCTGAATCGATGATCTGGTCAGCGCAGCGTGAATTTTATGACCAACAGGGTGTTGAGGCGTGGATTGATACGGTGCCGTTCTATATCACCAGCAACCCTTATATCGCGCACTGTTATGCCAAGATGATTATGGCATTTATTCAGGATATGTGTCAGAAGGATGCGAAAGCGTGCGAAGATCCTTTCTATATTGTTGAGCTTGGCACGGGAACTGGCCAATTTAGTTTTTATTTAATTAAAACGCTTTTTGAGTATTGTGAAAAATTACATTTAAAAAATATAAAAATTCATTATATCATGACAGATTTCACTGAAAGCAATACAAAATTTTGGCACTCGCACCCAGCGTTAAAGCCTTATGTGGAAAAAGGGTGGTTAGACTTTGCTGCATTTGATTTTGAACATGATAATGTGATTAAGCTGCAGGAATCACAGCGCAATCTCACCAAAGAAGATTTTAAAAATCCACTAATCGTT
>JAJFJO010000153.1 GCA_021774015.1 Gammaproteobacteria bacterium | reverse complement strand
GGCGTTTGCTGCTCACGCGATTCAATTTCTCCGGTGTCCTCATTAAATACTCCCACAATACCTGTGATACTGTGTTGCGATAATACATAATGTGCAAACTGATTGGCTGACTCTTCGATTTTCATTAAATCCATCTCAGGTGCTACACCTGAAAAATTTGCTATATAACTGCTGTATAGATTAACTGCGGTATCAAAAGCTTTATGAAATACGCTGGAAACAACACTGGCTTCTCTTGTTTGATACGCTGGCGTGTTAGGGTAAATTCGTATCACCTGCCCTAAATGAGGAGCCATTGTATTGACTAAGTTTGGTGAAGTTAAATATGTGGTAATATTTTGGAAAGAACTATCAGTATCGATACTATCAGCATAGGGTGCGTCACTGTCACTTAAGTGATTTAATAGACTCTCTGAGCCCGGACTTTCAAAAGTGACGGCGGTGGCATGCTTCACATTCGCACATACTTCAGCTAATACTGCGCCTAATGAATGCCCTGTATGATGAATCCTATAATCATCATATTCTTGCGTGCGAGCTAATTGCTCTGTAAAGGCCAGGGCATCGTTTACCTGCTCTGGTACGCCTTTTTGCCCACCGAAGAAGAGTAGTGCATCGCTTTTTAAATCTTTATAGCTTTCCAAAAAACTACCTAGCTCTGTTCCTCGGTGCGCCACCACTAATAGTTCTTTTTCATGATTCACAAAAACACGGCCAAAATAGCCTGTTGTAGGATTTGTAAAAACATCCGGCACAGCCTCCCAATTTAACCCCCAGCCATGGCTCTCAAATGCTAATTGTTTTGGTATAGTGTCCAAATAAGCATATTCGGTCATCTTTGCATACAACAATGGTGGCATGTAAGTTAATCGTAGGTGTTCATGTAATATTGATTGCGAAAATGAAGCTTGCTTACCTTTTGAGTAACTTAAGCTTTTAAATGTTCGTGATAATCGTATTAATAACTCTTTATTGCCATAGTCTTTGGCTAAAGCAGTATGCAACTTTTCTAATGCCGACCTATAATGTCGTCGATTAATTTTTTTGTCGATAGCCTCTAAATCTCGACTGTCTGTTAGGCTAGTTTCTGTCTGTGAGTCTTTTTTTGCAGCGGGTGAGCTTGTACTAGCTGATATGGCTACGTTAACTGGTTGAGAGGGGGCATGTATAGCAGAGTTCATGTTCTCAAATTTCTTGGCTAAAGAGTTAAGACGTGTATTAAATGCTGCATCACGTTTCGCTAGCTCGCTATGCAGGTTTTGTACTTGTTCAGTCAGGTCTTCAATTTCATTGTCTTTTGTTAATAATAGTTTTGGGACTTCGGGTAGTGCTTTGCCAGCACGATTCAAGGCGCTTCTTGCTGTGCTAATTGGGCCGCGATACAGATTATCTTGACTCGAATTTAGCGACAAGGCATGCTGCATATCAATATATGATTGCTCGTAGTGTTCTTGAGCTAAATGATATAATCCTCGATTGTAATAATAGTCCGCATTACCAGGCTCTAATTCAATCGCTTTATTATAATCTAATAAGGCATTGTCGAGTTCGCCATATGCAAAATATGCATTCCCTCGGTTTTCATAGCTGATAGAATACTCTTTTTTTAGTTTTATTGCTTCACTGAAATCCACTATCGCTGACTTATAGTTACCTTGCATATAATGCACCGCACCACGGTTATTATATGCTTCTCTATCCGCTGGGTCTAATTCAATACAGCGTGTGAAATCTGCAAGTGCTTCTTGATGTTTTTGAGATTGCATTAATGCGTAACCGCGACCAAAAAGAGCTTTTATTGAATTTGGACTATGATTAATAACCTGTGTGAAGCTATCAATAGCGCTACTATAAGATTGTATATTTACATGGCAGTTAGCAAGATTGAGGAACGAAGAGGGACCTATCGATGGCGGTTCTCCATAAGTTTTACCTTTCAGGTAATCATTTAGTGTTTTGACCCCATAACCCGAGTCAATTGCAAAGCCGTAATACTTGATAGCCAAATCATAGTTTTGTTGTTCGATAGCAAAATAGTTTGCTTGTAAGTAACAGTTCACAAAGAATGTATCAGTTGCTTGGACTGCTAGTTCGCTCTTTCGAGGCACTTTAACATCATCAATAGTTGTATCAAGGTCAGACAATACAGCTTCGAGAGGTCCCCTAGCCGCGCCTCTAACTTCACGACCAGTTCTGTAATGGAATGGGGCTTGCTCCCTAGAAAATACCGTGGTTGATGATAAATAAGCACGGTGTTCCGAAAAGCTATGTGTATTAAATCTCATTTCATTAGCTAATATCATTGTTGTTTTATCACTATACATCTGAATCTCCTAAGATTCACAAGAATTTACATATCATGTATTTTCATTGTTCTTGCATTTTCTGCGAGTCAAAATAGCACAACCAGTCTGATTATATAAATATAATCCCGAAATGTAACCCCAATTCAAAGTGAGAATAATCTTTTAAGATCGAGTTTTCGGTGATTTTAAGGCAAGTGATTTTTTGTGTTTGCTAGTTAATGTGTTATCAGTATTTTTCATCTATCATTGTGGTTAATATAGTTAGTAGCAGCCAACCCAATAATATAGCTAAGGTATTTACTCTTATATCTTTGTTTGGATAGTCAGGAGCTGATTTAGGTTAGCCCTGACAAAACAAATAACAGACAAATTTGTCTAAAATTACTTATAACTTATATAAATATTGCAATGCTGCATTACCAAAGATACCATAGAACATACAAAAAATTCAAACCAGCTGAGGGATGTAAATGAGAACTGCAGATGCCGTCTACCAACTGACAAATGCTGACAAACAAGAGATAAAAGTAGCTATTAAGGAAGGTGAAACAGATGTTCTTGGTGCTTTTCAAGCAAAAGGCATGGATTTAAATGCCGAGCTGACTGTGAGAAATAAAACACCTCTAGGTAGAGGGATTAACTTTCTTAGCTCAAATTTATTAGGCGTTGATCTGTCAGCTGTCTATGAGCCATACGCGATGGGCTACACCGGTTTACATTGGGCAGCTAAAGAAAACCAGCCTGAGGTGATGAAATGGTACCTAGACAAGGGTGC
>JAJFJO010000152.1 GCA_021774015.1 Gammaproteobacteria bacterium | reverse complement strand
CTAAAAAAATATTTTTCGCTGTCAACCCCCATATATGTAGATTCTGATTTAAAAGATGATAAGCCCGGTGAGGAGTACGCAAAAGATATTTATGAAAATGGGTTTTGTGAAATTTATTTAGCAACAGGATTTTCAGAGCATTTTAAAAATAAACCAGAATGGATTAGATCAATTGTTTCTAAAGATCCGCCTTTTTAGGAGATGATAATGTTTTTAAAGAAGACAAAAAAGAAGAATGATACGCAGCCGATGAACTGTGAAGTTGGTGAGCTTATTCACTTTCTAAGAACGCCACTTTCTTCAATAAAAGCTGGCGCACAAATTCTCAAGGAACTGCTGCCTGAACTTATTGAGGCTTATGAAAAAAGTGCCACGTTAAACGTTATTGAAAATAAAATCAGTGGGGTCAAGCTTGGAAAACTTGATTCTGTTTTAAACAACATTCTCAGTGAGGCGGAGCGTGTAAGTCAGCATGTTAACGCTATTGAGAAGAATAAAACTTGAATTTATGGAGTATATTATGAATGAAATACAAGCTTTTCATTTTCCCAGTAGCATTGTGATGGTCGATGATAATGATGCGTTTCTTACTAATTTTGGACTTAAAATGTCTGATTCTTTTTCTGTTGATACATTCACGGACCCAAGCAAAGCAATTCAACATATACGTAGAAATTATTCTAATAATGCCCTGTCAAATATTCAATCTATTGTAAGGAAAGAGGATAATGCTGAGAATGACTATCCCTCATATACTATTGAATTTGATAGGATCGAAGAAATTCGTAATAATCCAGATCGATCTAAGGTTTGTAGTGCTATTATTGTCGATTATTCAATGCCAATTATGAGTGGATTAGGGTTTTGTGAAAAATTGATAGAAACCCCTATTCCAAAGATTATGTTAACTGGGCATGCTGATTTTCAATTGGCAGTTGATGCTTTCAATAGGGGGTTAATTAGCCAGTTTGTTGTTAAAGATAGTCCCAACATGTACGAGCAACTTTTTCAGGCCATTACTAAATGCCAGAATGATTTCTTTAAGATGAAATCATATCCGATTACTAATGCTATTCAGTTAGCAGGCAATACCATGTTAGAGTCTGATGACTATTTAAAGTGTTTTCTTCATGTTTTAAGTGAAAACAAAATAACTGAATATTATTTATTAGATGCGTTTGGCACTTTTATATTAATTAGTGAAAATGGCAAAGAATATTATTTTCAGACTGTAATTGATCAGCAGTTTGATGAATACATTAATATTGCTGAAAATGCTACTGGATCTCTTTCGTTAGTCTCAAGACTTAAGCAGCGATCTATGTTGCCGTTATTTGTATCAGAAGCTGATCGGCAACGACCAGTTTCAGAGTGGGAAGAATTGCTCCAACCTATATTTACCCTAGAGGGTGTTTACTATATGTTTGCCGAATCGGCCACAAGTTAATCCATAACGGATCAAAAACAATTGACATTGATCCAAAACGGGGATACACTGAGCATCTGTTTATCTTCTTTTGGTGGAAATTAGATGTATCTTATTCAATTTAAAGACTTAGCAGGACAAGTAAAAGTTGGGGTAATAGAATCTTGTCTCGTCTATCCTTTGAAGACATCTGAAGATTTATATGCTTTATCTATGAAAGCCATTGTTCAGAGATCAAAATTAACTGATATAGTGAATTCTTTAGAAAAGCAGCCTCCCGTTGAATATAAAGATCTTCTGGGTTCAGCTCGTATTCTTCCACCAGTCCCTCAAATTGATCCCCTGCACATACTGATCTCTGGAACTGGATTAACACACAGTAATAGTGTTTCTATGCGCAAAGATATGAATCAAACTGGTCTATCAGAAGCGCAGAAAATATATAACGAAGGGCTTTCTGATGGTAAACCTAACGCGGGACAACCGGGGGCAATGCCCGAATGGTTTTTTAAAGGTTTTGGGTGTCAACTTAGAACGAGTAATCAGAAACTAACTATCCCAGAATATGTTTTGGATGGTGGTGAAGAAGCTGAATTAGCGGTGATTTATGTTGTTGGGAATGATGCTGCACCATATCGTTTAGGATTTACTTTAGGCAATGAATTTTCAGACCATAGACTAGAAAAAAAGAACCACTACTATCTTGCACGATCTAAGTTGTGTGAGTGTTCTATTGGCACAGAAATATTTGTAGGTGACTTACCAGAAAAAACTTGCGGAACAATTACAATCAAAAGAAATACTAAGGAAGTGTGGACTAAGCAATATGATACTGGTGCTGATAAAATTATTTATAGTTTGGACAACATAGAAAGACATTTTTTTAAATACAACATGTTTCGTATTCCAGGGCAAGTCCATATTTTTTTTCTTGGAGCTGATAAAGTAAGTTTCAAAGATGGTATTAGTCTAGAAAGTGGTGACGAAATCATTATTGATTCTGATTTTTTCCCTAATCCTTTAGTTAATACAGTTAAGCAAGAAGCTGTACCGAAGGATTTTAGCGTTTTTCAGTTGTAGTGCGGAGGTGAGAGTAATGAAGTGCCATCCTATTAGGGCAGCTATAATTGGAACTGGAAATATAGGGACAGATATTTTGGTTAAGCTAAATCGTTCTAAGTATATTTCTTGTGTATTATTTTCAGGACGACGAGCTGAGTCAGCAGGTATAAATTTTGCCAAGTCATTAGGTGTTGAGACGACAAGTAATGGTTTTGTTGGGCTTTGTGAGTATTCATCAAATTATGATATTGTTTTTGATGCAACATCAGCACAGTCACATAAACAACATGCCGCATTGCTTAAAAGTATGGATAAAATTGTAATTGATCTCACTCCATCAAAAGTTGGCAGATTATGTGTCCCTTCACTAAATATTAATGAACTACTTGCAGAATCTAATATCAATATGGTTACTTGCGGCGGGCAGGCATCAACACCAATTGCCCATGCTCTTGGTATGGTGCATCAAGATATAGAGTATATCGAAGTTGTTTCAAGTATTGCAGCGATGAGTGCTGGACAGGCCACAAGGTCTAATATAGATGAATACATTGATACTACAGAAAAAGCAATACAGATGTTTTCTGGCTGTCGGAAATCAAAAGCCATTTTAAATATAAATCCTGCTGTGCCAAGTGTGGATATGAAAACGACTATTTTTGCTAAAATTGATAGGCCGGACATGGTTAAAATCAAAAGCGCTGTTTTTAATGCTGTTGCAAGGATTAGAAAATATGTTCCTGGATATGAACTTGCTGTTGAGCCTTGGTATAACGGTAGTCAGGTGATGGTCATGGTGCGGGTAGTTGGTAGTGGAGACTATTTACCGAAGTTTGCCGGGAATTTGGACATTATCACTAGTGCTGCTATTAAAGCGGGTGAGGCAATAGCAGAGCATAGACATTTCACCTTAAGAGAAGCAGTGGCATGAGTAATAAGGTAGAAAATAAACTAATTATTAGCGATCCCACTTTAAGAGATGGGAATCATGCAGTAAGACACCAACTAAGTATTAATGACATCAGGACCTATGCTAAAGGGATTGATGATGCAGGAATTGATATTGTAGAAGTAGGGCATGGTAATGGCTTGGGAGCATCTTCATTGCAGTTAGGTGAAGCATGTGTGTCTGATATAGATGCATTGAAAGCTGCCCGTGCTGAGTTAAAGAGGACAAAATTGGGGGTACATATTATCCCTGGTTTTGGGCGAATTGATGCTCACTTAAAATTGGCTATTGATGAAGGTGTTGATGTCGTTCGTGTAGCGTCTCATTGTACCGAAGCCGATACAACAAAGAATCATATTTCTTTCGCTAAAAATAAAGGTGTAGAAGTTGTTGGTGTATTGATGATGTCGCATATGGCATCTAAAGACATTTTGCTAACTGAAGCTAAGAAGATGTATCAGTATGGGGCAGAGGCTATTGTTATTATGGATTCGGCAGGATATTATTTGCCTGTTGACGTAACAGAAAGAGTGTCTCATCTAGTAGAAAACCTATCTATTCCTGTTGGCTTTCATGCACATAATAATCTTTGTATGGCGGTGTCTAACTCAATTAGTGCTGTAGAAGCCGGGGCATCTATTGTAGATGCTACAATATGTGGCTTTGGAGCTGGTGCTGGCAATACACCATTAGAAGTATTGGTTGCTGTGTTACAAAAAAAAGGCATTTCTCGTTCAGTCAATTTGTCTCAGTTGCTTAAAGTTGCTGCATTATCAACAGCAACCTTTGTTAAAGAGAGACCAACAACAAATGAAATAAGTTTGATGAGTGGTTTGCATGGAGTTTTTTCTGGGTTTTCAATCCCAGTAAAAAAGGCGGCAGAAGCTTTTAATGTTGATGCAATGGAGATATTTAGACTTCTAGGAGAAAAAAAGGTTGTTGCTGGGCAAGAAGATTTAATTATTGAAGTTGCCAAAACTTTAAAATCTAACAAAGAGAAAGATTTATGAGCAAAATAAAACCATTTTCTGCGTATATATTTTTAATATTGGCGCCCTTATTTTGGTCGGGAAATTTTGTTATGGGTCGATTTATGCATAGCGAAATTCCACCATTCTCCCTGGCTTTTTTTAGGTGGTTCTTGGTGATATTGATATTGATGCCGGGTAATTATTCGAATTTGAGAAGGAATTGGCCTGAAATAAAGAAAAATTTTGTAAAAATAACAATATTAAGCATTTTAAGTATCGTTATCTATACATCATTTGTTTATCTGGGGCTTCATGATACAACTGTTCTAAGTGCAAGTTTGATTAATGCGACTGTTCCTGTTTTGATGGTGTTGCTATCATTTTTCTTGATAAGTGACTCATTATCGATACACAAATTATTTGGAATATCTTTGTCTGTTTTGGGCGTGGTATTTATTATTACAAAAGGGGACCTTTCTGCAATAACTAAAATACATTATAATTTGGGTGATCTTGTTATTTTGTTTGCGGCTGGATCCTGGGCGTTGTTTTCAGTCTTGTATAAAAAAATGGAATTAAAGCTGACCCCATTTTTATTTTTGTTGGTTACAGCCATAATAGGCGACTTAATTTTGCTGCCATGCGCAATTGTAGAGCATCAAATGGGTTACCTTACTCAATATGGTTGGTTGAGTTTTGGTAGCGTTTTATATGCCTCTCTATTTTCGTCTGTGCTTGCTTTCACATTTTGGAATATAGGAGTTAGAGAAGCCGGCCCTGGTATAGCGGCATATTTCTTTAATTTATTGCCAGTGTTTGGTTCAGTTTTAGCTATATTGTTTTTAGGTGAGAACGTTCACTTGTATCATTTATATGGTTGCTTATTTGTCTTTTCAGGCATTCTTCTTGCTACAAAAAAGCAGATAAAAATGAGGAGGGTTGTATCATCACCTGGAGTAGAAAATTAATTCTCTTTCTTAGAGTTTGCCTTATAAATTCTTAAAATTGGCGCTGCTGATTCCAGGTTGAGATCATATAAAACAGGCATTTCTACGGATGTTTGTGGATTTGTACAGATAAGCATATAGGTGTTACGTTCTTTACCTTTTTTTAGTTGTCTAGTTAGAATTCGACCATCCTTTGTTTGTATAATGCAATCTTTATCAATGCACTTATTAATTTCCTTATCAAAATATCTAATCCCAGCGACATAGTCATTAACTTTTATTTTTGGGTCTAATCCATCATCAGACACTTTATAATAAATAGTATTAGAGAATAAACTTTGAAATAGCATGATTTCACGTAATATGTTGTCATCAACTTTTACTTCTTTATTACCTGTTTTCTGTTCGTTCTTAGCGGATTTAGGGATAATGTACGGCTCTTCCCCTTTGCCGTATAACAGCCAGTCAATGTTGCAAACGACGCCAAAATTAACTACTCGTTTTATTACTTTTTTGGCCCCATCAAGCGGAAGCCCTCCATAGCGCGCAATTTCCCAGCCTTTATAGGTGTTGATATTTAGATCATCGCTAGTACACATGTCTTTACGGCTAAGATTAGCTAGATTTCTCACTCTTTTCAGCCGTTCTGCACGTGCCTCCGGGGTTGATAGTGTATCTTTAACTACCACTTTTTTCGTGTGCTTCTCTGCCATATCTCTCTTTCATCATTTGAGCAAATTATTTCGAACCGAATCGGATCAAAATAGTTGACATTGATCCGATTCGAAGTATAATAATTATTATATCACAAAAACGCTTCGATATAGAGCGATTTTGAGTATTGAAATAGGAATGAGAACTAAAAGATCCATTGGAGAGCGGCAACTCCCCAATAGAGGTAAAAGTGCAGTATCGGCCAGAAACCGTTAGCACAGTAAGATTGTACCAAAAGTTAATCTTGTTGGCATTTAGTACTGTATTTTTCTTTTAAGTTCCCAAAAAAATTTGACATTAATAGCTATCGGCAAACAGCAAATTGATCGCGATAGACAGGGGAGCTTATATGGGCAATCTGAGGTTTCAGACAATTGATTTATGCAAAAGAGATGGGCAATTATTTGTTCGATGCCCAATTGACCTTAAGTCTTTAATTAGTAAAAGCGCTGAGCAATCAGCAAGGAGTCTTGCTGCGGAAGTGACGTTGCGCTTGATGAGAAGCTTGGAGGATTATGAGTTTCTTTCTAATCTTTCCGATATTAGACAGGGGGGTTAGTAATATGCGATCCCCTAAGCTTGAACTATGTCGTAACCATTCTATAAAGTTTATGCGTCAACTGGGGTGTGCCGACGCATTGCGGCTTCTAATCAAATATATTGGTTTGAATAAAATAAGTCGCCTTATTTTGCACACCCCATGTTTTTTTAAAAAACATTTTAGAAAAATTATCGTAATACCAGTATTAGCTGCTCTTGTCGCAATGACTGGCTGCAGTAATATTGCCATGCAAAAGCAAACTCTCCCTATAAACCCAATTAATTTCAAACCACCTGTGACACAGCATACGATGCATGATGTTACTCAAGTGGGGCGATATTCAACTATTAAAAATAAAGCAAGCGCGTCACAACAAGATCCATTGTTAGCTATATCACAATTCAAGTTTAATTCTCATGTTAAGACGGTTGGCCAAGCCATTGAACAGGTATTGCGTGACACAGGATATGCGCTTGTTCCAAGTAAGCGGTTGCCGCTTTCGGCAAGACAGATACAGTCTAAGCCACTACCTATAACACAGCGAGAACTGGGTCCTATTTCAGTTGGCAATACTTTGAGAACCTTAATGGGTGATCAAGTATTCACGCTAGTGGTTGATCCCGTTCATCGATTAGTAACGTTTAAGCTGAAGTCTAAATTTTCACATTTGAAAGGAGTGAACTGACATGTGGGTTGCGATTGTTTTATTTGCGGCATTATTTGCTGGTGGGGCTGCTGTTAACGCACATAACAACCAGGAAAAGGAAACAGCTCGTTTGAAGCAAGAAGTGCGATATTTGAAGGCCCATAAAAAACCTCAACCTAAAATGCTAGATGGGATTGAAATCAGTGATTTAAAAAAAGGTGATCATAATGAGTGATAGTAAAGAAAAGGGCTTGCGCTTAAAAGAGCGGGTCAGTTTGACATTCAATGCCATTAAAAAGCAAATGTTTAATGGCTGCTCTTTTATAAAAAAGAGCAGCGTCGCCTTGTTTGATCGTTACAAATTACTTGCCATGCATTTGAAAGTGGCTATTGTTGCTGGTGTTGGTGTGATTTTCCTTATTATTATTGTGGCCATTTTTTCAGGCCATCATCACAAACCCACCTTGCCTGTTGCTAGCAATAAAACACCGATGAAGGAAGCTAATTTAGTAGTCAAGTCAGCGTCTACGCCATCAATAACCGGCGGTGTTAATGATGATTTAACTGACTTACAAGCTAAGCTTGCCAATATTGAAAAAATGCTCTCAAGCAGGCGCTCAGTTGTCAATATCGATAAAGTCAGAACAGATATTCACAGCCTCAATCAAGAAATTACTCAAATTGAACAAGACAATAAAGCCCAATACAGCGCGTTGCGCTCACAGATCACTAGCCTCTCATCACAATTAGGGTCGTATCAAAAAACAACGACAAGTAAATTAGATGAAATAGAAGCGGTAAAAAACAAAGTGAAATGTCTCAGTGCCTCACACTTACCGTTCACGGTGCAGTCAATCGACATGGTGAATGGTCGTAATGTGGTTTCTGTCCTTTATGCCAATATGGTTTCACCCCTTGAAAATGATTTCACATTGGCGGGCTGGAAACTTACGTCCAGCGACTATGAGCATCAAACTGCGCGATTTGTTAATCGCAAAGGGGTGTGTGCTAGCGTTAATTTAAACGGAAACTTTTAAGCGATGAAACTATTCAAGCGACATAAAAAAGCGATATTAGTGATGGCAATCAGTTTTGTACCGATGCTTAGCCTAGCAAGCCCATTAAAAGGTTTTGGTCAGCTTAAGTCGCTTAATGTTAAAAACCTAGGTTATCCAGATGGCTCATTGAATGCGGCCACACAAGATCCAGGAACATATGTGCGTGGCCTTAAAGTATTTCATGATGACATGGTGAGCTACCAAAACATCAAGGATGTTAAGTTAACACCAGCAGAGCTTCATCAGGCAGAAGTTTGGGGCTTAACAAAAAATGATGAAAAACGCTATGTGCTTCTCATGCAGAATCGCAGTGGCCTTTATTGGAAGGGTTCTAAATTATCG
>JAJFJO010000151.1 GCA_021774015.1 Gammaproteobacteria bacterium | reverse complement strand
CGAGCAATGTGTTAAATTTACATCGATCTTGTATAGTTAATTGATTATAATGATTCATGCGGCAGCTCCCTATTTGTATTGGAATCAAGAACTTATACTTATAGCACTTGATGCTGTCGCACTTCAAGTTAGAATGCACCTCACCTGTATTAAGTTGGCAAGAGCAGCGTTCAGAAGTCGAGCTTATTTTATCGCATCAGGGAGAAGCACTTCCAGTTGAAGTTAAGTCGGGCAATATCACTCGCGCAAAAAGTCTGGAAAAATGTATAGGTAAATATCATCCGCAAAATGCATTTATTTTGTCTGGCAATAAGCCTGCAATTTACAAGAGTAAAGAACTAAAGTACCTGCCTTTATACTTAGTAGAACGTATCTTAGATTTCATACATAATTGAGTGGTTTACACAAACCCACCAGCTTCGCACTCAACCAACTATCCGTGCCAGATACGCAACTTTCTAGGTTATGCGACCTTACTTGCAAAAAAGCCAGAATAAGTATTTACTTAATATATCAAAGCCGATGTGCTAAATACTTGGAGCGATATCGATGAAAGAGGAAAGGAAGGGCAGTCAACTTTTTGTTTCACATACCGCCAGCTCAGGCACAGATAATGGTAAAGGTGAGGCCGACTCAGGTGAGGACACAGCAAACGCTAGTGCGTCATCTGACCCAGAATATTGTTTTACACCGATACTAGGCGATGACAACAACAAACTCACAGAATCACTATTTGAACAACTTGAAGAAGGTGCTAAGTGGGATACTGACATTTACGGTGTCATAATGGATGGTGCTAACCTATATGCTATTAACACTGGTGATTACGAAGGCTGCTCTCCAATCCATATTGCAGCTCATATGATAGGCGGCAATACAGCTGCCATTGATGACATACTCCAAACATTTGATAACCCTGAAGAAAGGAAAAATTATATTTTCCTAAAAAATGATGATGAAAAAAATGTGCTAAGTATTCTATTAGAAGGGACACTTTCGGGCGATGGTGATGATGGGTTATCAGCATCTGCGCTTATCTCAGTTTTGTCCTATCTAACCCCTGACGAACAGAAAATAGCACTGGATGAGCAGCTATCAGAAACTGCAAAAGAGGCGCTTGAATCAGATGAGTATGGCCCACCCGTTGATCGCCAAGCAAGCATTACTTTTGTCAGCCAACTACCTCAATGTCTACCTATCGAAATGTGCGAACAAAGAAGACGCGAGGAAGCTAAGCTTCAGTCAGAGTATGATTCAGGCGATGAAAGTCTAGGGAACTTAGGTGACATTCAAAATAGAAAATTTACAGCCAGAGTGTCTTATCAAATGACTACTCAACCCGATGGTAAGATTAAATCTGTTCCAGAATTAAGCTTGATACCTTCTGACTGGAGATTACCAACAGCTACTAAGGGCAATACTCAAGGTGATCATGTGACCGCCTATGTATTATTAGTTAGTAGCTTATCACACTGTAAAGGTGAGCATGTAAAAAACTTACCTGAAATTATCCATACAATGATATGCAGAGTGCTGCCAGATAAAGTAAATCATTTTTTAGAGAAAAAGAATGCAATTGAAGCAACTTTACATACCCATAGCCAGATGAGAAAAGAAGCAATTGCTTCGCTAAAAATCGAATGCGAGAAACCTCCACAGTTTGTCAGCCATATTGAAGACAGCCTTCACAGAACAGAAATTGAATGCATAGCGCGGTACGTTGAAGAGACGGTTGATGAATTTATTATGCTTGTCAATGAGATGGAAGATGAATCATTTTCACAAAAACGCAAAGATGGTGTGAAAATTAATTTTATACTTACAAAGCTCGAATCTTTTGTAAATGAACACCCACGCCTCCAAGATGTAAAACTTAAAGATTTCAAAGATAATCTGGTTGCCCAGATTACGCTAGAAGCTCAAAAACCAACTAACAACACAAGCGGTGCCGTAACAGATAAACTATTAAGACAGATTGCACATCAAGTAGCTCAAACTAATGGTGACAAGCTAACCCCGGCTTTCTTAACATCAGGGGCAGCGGCAGGAGCAGCGGCAGGAGCAGCGGCAGGAGCACGGACAGATAAACTGAACCAGGGGAAGTTGGTGGCCTTTTTAACAGAACTAACCCCCTTAAAAAAATACCATGAAGGCTTCGAAGTAAATAATACTCGTAAATTAATCGCCACTCTTGCAACTGAAAAAGATGCTACGAAGCGTGAAAAACATCTTGAAAATATAGGTAAATCTTGCGCAAAATTATTTGACTATCCTTGCGTAGGAAATGCCAAGCTAGATGATGTGTCTGTGCTATACAGCGCAATTCCTCGCCATTTAATTATTTTTTGTTGCGCCTTTAAAGAATTAGGTTTGTTACGTGTCGATCAAAAACAATTAATGTATGATGCCTTTTTGAACCACATTTTAACACTGCAATTATGGAGTGATCATGTTATTACAGCAGCGGGAGCAGACTCAAAGCCCGGCAAGTTAACAATGTCCCTATTAAAAGAAAAAATATTGGGTTTTGCTACGATAGATGCAGAAGGGAACTATTCGATGAAAGTTTCTGCAGGCACTCCCTCTGCCTTGCTACAAACGTTAAAGGTTCCTTTCTTTAAACAACCTAAAGCGGCAACGGCAGCATCGCCTTCTGCAGCTGCAGACTCTTCACGAGATCCCTCAGCAAAACCTCCGGGTTGACACTGACAGATATGAGTTAATCCAGCAGTTCACTAAAATCTATGATATGAGAGAAATACTGCTCATCAAGCAACTGATCTGAAACATCATTAGTATGGATTAATACTGGGCGATAGGAAAAATAACGCGGCAAAACAAGGCGTTTAACTTTCTCTTCAACCTCGTCAATCACTGATTTTCCAACTGCATTTTTAGAGAATTTTATTTCACATACATAGACATTATTAAACTTTGTCTGAATTAACAAATCAATTTGACAGCCCTTATGAGAACGCGTTTTATTTTGAAAGTAAGGGTTCATAAAAACAACATCCTGGGCATTGATGTTTAAATGTTTTAACAGCTTAATTTGATTATTTAAAACAAGATTTTCAAATTGCAAAGCAATAATAGAGTTCCAACCTGGTAAAGAGCTTAACGATTGGTCGACAAACAAACCTTTTTCAATTCTCTCCACATTGTGTTTAACATATTTTAAATAAAATCGAAGGAAATTATCTTTCAATCTAAACTTACTTAATCTAGACACTTTTCCTGTCGATAATTGCCAAGTGTAATCTCGCTCAACAAAACCCGCCAATACCAAATCTCCTAAATACTCACTGAAATCACCTGTTTTTTTTCGCCCACAAGCTTGTATAATTTCTTGCAACGTTAAAGATTTATCAATAAGTTTTGAAATAATTTCTCGGTAAAGATCACTTCGCTTACCAAAAATATCAGAAAAAATACGATCAAATTCTTTTAACAAAGGGCTGTCAGGCAAAAATAGTAACTGTCTTATATTATCTTCAGCGGTAGACCCCACATCTAGCAACTCAAGATATCTTGGCACACCCCCAGTAACAGAAAGCATTTTTAATTTTTCAAATGCTGATATTTTAGCGCTAAACTTCCCCCAAAACTGATTACACACATCCAAAGGAAGCTCTTTAAGAACCATATAGCAATTGGGTCTACCAAGAAATGCTGTACTATTAATAATGTTCTTTTCAATCCATGATGACACTGACCCGCACAAGATCAACATCAAATTACTGTTTCGACTAAAACCCAAATCCCATGCATTTTTAAGCTTGCCAGAAAACGTAGGGTCGCCAGACGCCATCCAAGATATTTCGTCAAAAAAAACAATCGCATTACTTTGAGAAACTTGCTTCACTAACAGTGTAAAAATATCACCCCAATCATCCAGCTTTATACCCGATAAACCGAAATGCTCTCCAAACTGACGCATAAACTCGTCACGTTGCGTTTGGGCGGTTGTTTTTGGGTTGGGTGCAATCCCTGTAAAGTTGTAGTAAACCTGACCATGAGCGAATTCCTTAACCATTCGACTTTTGCCAATCCGGCGACGACCACGCAAGACTACAAAAGCTGCTTTTTTCCTCTTCCGCAGCTCTTGCAACCGCCCAACCTCTT
>JAJFJO010000016.1 GCA_021774015.1 Gammaproteobacteria bacterium | reverse complement strand
CAGATGATGAATCTGAAATTCTTTTGTTCCATTCAACTCTGCCACGTTCATCGAGCTGCATAAACATTGCACCTGAGCTTGAGTCTCCAGCCATATATATTTTACTAGTATTTGTTAGTAGCAGTGAGTTTGCAGGTGCTGATGAATAACCGCTATATGTATTTATGAAATATTGACTATTCTCTGCTGCAGCACCTTGAAAATGTTGTAGTGTCAATAATGCAGCTAAGCTAGGAATAATTCGCGCACCTTGATAATTTACAGCGCCTAATGAGAGCAAAGTGGAGCCAAAATTTATCCACGTTGGCGTCATGTTGCTGTCAACAGTGTTAATCGAGTGGTGATTTCTTTCTGAGTGATTGGCTATAGAACTTGACTGGTTTAAGCCAATTACAGCTAGGCCAGCAGCAATAATTTTTTTCAACATGATTTACTCCTTTTGATGATAAAAATATAATCTAGATAAGTAACAGCTTTATTTGTTCTACGTATCACTATTCCCCAGTTGGTGGGTACAACATCATATTCACAGCGGTCTTCAAAACTTCTTTTAAGTCAGTTTATTTTTTTGTTATTAACAAATACTTGTGCTGCAGGCATTTTAGCTCTCCCTTGTGTAGCATGAATCTTAAGAGCTTTATAAGGATTAAAATACCGCTACAATCACTACCGTATGGCATACGGTAGTGATTGGTAAGCTGGTTTTTCTTGGGTGGGTAATTTTTTATTTAATAATGAATTTTTATGGCTTCAATGTCTTTGCTAAGTTGTTGTTCTTTATCCTCCATGAGGAAAGATATTGAAAAAATATAGTGGGTTTTAATGAAGTTAAATTTTTAGGATTGAACTTGATATCAATGAGCAAGGAATGATATCTAGGAAGCCTAATGTAGTTGCTTTTTCACAGAGTTCAGTTTGAGTGAAACAATTCATTTTGAGTTTGACATGATTAATGTAGGATTCAATTGTTCGTTTGGAAATATTTAAAATAGCACTAATATCAGGAACGGATTTTTTTCTTAGTAAGTAAAATAAACACTGTGCTTCTCGATTAGAAAGATTAATATCACCATATTCATTTTTTAGAAGATATGATTTTTTTTGACATTTTTCATTTGAATAGTGCATGTCAATTGCTAGAGTCTCAAGGCCAATTTTTAAAAGAGCATCGTTTGTTATCGGCATTCCATGCACCATAACACCTGCAGTTTGGTTATTTAATAAAATTGGTTTCTTGGTGACAAAGTATGCCTCGAGAGTGTTATTGGCATAAGTATCTATTATCATTAGCTGTAGTTCAGAGTGATTTTTAACAACATATTTATCGTGCTCCATGAAAGAGCCTGCAGACTCTACAGCACTGCAGCAAAAATCAAGAGGTGTGCTTCCAATCATGTGCTCAGAACTTTTAAAACCAAATAGCTTGAAAGCAGCATTATTGCAGCCAGCAAAAACAGAGTTTGTATCTTGCCAGAAAACAGTGCCAGGTAGGCACATTAATAGGTCTTCGTAAGAAAGTTGAAGCATGGCACCGTCCATTCGCAGCCAGTGTGTGTAACAATTTAAAAAATTATACTACAGCTATTTGGTTGGTGCAAACTCAAAAACTCCTGGGGCTCCAGTTTTAGGCTTGTTTCACTGCGTCCTAGTGTTCCATGAGGGGTGAGATCTATACTTAATCTGATGAATTTACCAAGGTTATTTTAACAGATTGTTAATGATCCGTGGGTTCACACTGTTGAGGTAATACCGTGCGCGCGTGCTGAGTTGTTCAGCTGCGCTCAAATCGCTGTTAGCGTTAATAAGCTTTCGCTTGCGTGTACTGGTGTCGTAGATGGTGATCGCTGCACACACTGATAAATTCATGCTTTCCGACATGCCCACCATAGGGATGCGATAGAGAATATCACAGGCTTCGATAGCAAGCTGAGATAAGCCGCGCTGCTCATTACCTAGGATATAGCAAATGGGTTTATCAATGGGCGTTTCAGCTAACTCAATGTCGCCACCCATAATGGCGCCTGCCAACAGCATTTCTTCGCTGCGTATGGTGCTGAGAAACGCATCCAGTGATTCATGAAAGTGTAAGTTCACCCAGTAGACAGCGCCTTGAGTCACTGATCTTGCGTATCTTGCATCGCCTTCGGGGTCGATGATATGGATGGTAGAGATGCCCATGGCTTCACAGCTGCGAATCGCTGCTAAGGCGTTGTTGATGTCAGAGGGGCACTCAATGGCCAGCTGGATCCCCTTAAGGCGGCCAGAAATCACGTGTTTGATCCGCTGTTGGCGGGCCTGCGTCACAAACGGCTCCAGGGCGTCTATAATAGAGGTAGGGCTGAACTGCTGCAGTAGGGTTTTGTGTTTCTTCTGTTTCATGGGCGCACAATACACCAATTTTGCAGCTGAGTGAATAGGCTGAGGGTGATGGCGAAGATTGATAGCAAGGAAAAAATTGAGCAAGCACTGGCGCGGGCTGATATTATTATCAATGGTGACCGCCCCTGGGATATTCATATTCACAACCCAAAGTTTTACGATCGCGTTCTAAAAAACGTAAGTTTGGGGCTTGGTGAAAGTTATATGGATGGATGGTGGGATTGTAATAACCTGGATGAATTTTTTATGGTACGGGTGGCATCTTATGTACAAAAAATGAAATTGGGAATTAGCACATCGCGTCCTGATGGCTATCCACCCTCGCGTTTACTGCCCCGTATCAGTGAGAATGTTGCCGCCTTAATCCGTGAGCAA
>JAJFJO010000150.1 GCA_021774015.1 Gammaproteobacteria bacterium | reverse complement strand
TGGCAATAACCACACTGAGGTACAAAAATAGGCGACCAATACGTCGTGCATGCGAGTTTTCACGATGACTAACCCCTGACAGACCGATCAAAACATACATCTTTTTTTCAGCAACCCACTGCTCCCAGCGGCGTATCCATATATTTCTAGGCATTTTCTACCCTCACCTCTTAATGTTTCTTTAAGATTACATTCTAACCCTTTCTTAATTATAACAGTACATTTTTTTTACTTTTACCCCTTGAGATGCTCAAAACTGCTGCTATAATGGGTCCCCTCTGATTAGGAGGAGACGGGGCGAATCCCAAGCAGTCAGCACTTTTTTACTAAAATACTGCTGCAAAATTCGATTTTTTTAATTTCTAGGGAGTGGGTACATTGAAAGGAATGGCTCAAATGATTGATAGCGAAGTAATAACTATGACTCCAGAAGCGGCAACACAACCAAAAACGATGACCTTGCAAACCAGCGTAAGGCAATCACTGCAGCAGTATTTTGCTCAGTTAGATGGTCAGTTACCTGCCGAACTGTACAGTCTTGTGTTAGCAGAAGTAGAAAAACCTTTATTAGAGATGGTTTTAAAGCTAACTAACAACAACCAAAGCAAAGCTGCTAAGATTCTTGCAATCAGCCGCGGTACTTTGCGAAAAAAAATGGCTATTTACGGTCTTAACTAGGCTGTAATTACAATATGTCAACTAAGCCCGTAGTGCAGCGAGCGCTAATCAGCACATCTGATAAAACAGGCTTAGTTGATTTTGCCTTAGCTCTTCACTCTCTTGGTATCGAAATTATCGCTACTGGGGGAACCTCAAAACTCTTACAATCCAATAACATACCTGTTATCGATGTGGCTGATATCACGGGTTTTCCTGAAATTATGGATGGGCGCGTCAAAACACTACATCCGAAGATACATGGTGGCCTATTGGCCCGACGCGGCACTGATGATGCAATTCTAGAGCAACACCAGATTCAACCCATCGACTTGCTAGTCGTCAATCTCTACCCCTTCCAAGAGACTATTGCCAAATCGGACTGTAGCCTTGCATCTGCTATAGAGAATATTGATATCGGGGGCCCAACGATGTTACGAGCGGCCGCCAAAAATTACCATGACGTGACCGTTGTCGTAGATCCAGCAGATTATCTAGCTGTTTTAGACGAAATTAAGACTTGCGGAAACACGTCTAAAACAACACGCCAGCAGTTAGCCTTAAAAACATTCACTCATACGGCTCAATATGATGCCGCCATTTCACACTATTTAAGTCAGCGATTTAAAAGCACTACTGAGCCTCTCGACACAGATTTTCCAGATACGATGGAACTCACATTTGATAAAAGCCTGGACTTACGTTACGGTGAAAACCCCCACCAAGGCGCAGCTGCTTATACCGACCCTCACGCTCCAGCAGGCTGCCTTGCAAATGCAACGTTAATCCAAGGCAAGCCACTGTCATTTAACAACCTGATGGATAGTGAAGGCGCGTTAAACTGCTTGCGTGAATTAGACTCTCAAATACCTGGGTGCGTGATCGTTAAACACGCCACCCCTTGCGGTGCTGCATATGGAGACAACCTTACTGAGGCATACCAAAAAGCATTGAGTACCGACCCCACCTCTGCATTTGGTGGCATTATCGCGGTCAATCAAACATTAGATGCCCAAACAGCACAAACAATGATCGATGCACAATTTATCGAAGTCTTATTGGTACCTGCTATTTCAGAAGAAGCAAAAACAATTGTCGCAAAAAAGAAGAATTGCCGCGTGTTAGTGTGCGGGCAAGCACCAATTCATTCTGCACAGACTCTACACTCTATTTCAGGTGGTGTATTAATACAGCAAGCAGACGCCCTCATCACCGATCCCAATACGTTTAAAATCGTGACACAAAAAAAGCCAACCAAACATGAAATGGAAGACTTATTATTTGCTTGGTATGTCGTCAAATTTGTAAAATCCAATGCGATTGTTTACGCCAAAGATGGTATGACACTGGGCCTCGGCACTGGCCAAACCAGCCGTGTTTTTAGCGCACGTATTGCTGCATTAAAAGCAGAGGAAGCTGGGTTGTCTTTAATAGGTGCCGCCATGGCATCAGATGCCTTCTTTCCTTTTGCGGATGGCGTGGAGGTTGCAGCGCAAGCTGGGATTACATCTGTTATCCAACCCGGTGGCTCTAAACGCGATGATGAAGTTATTGCCGCTGCGGATAAGCTTGGCTTAGTTATGGTCATGACTGGGTCGCGACATTTTCGACATTAAGCCTTGACTGACGTTTCTCTCATTGCGATCATGCCCTTAAATTTAGAAAACGCTTTATAAAGAACGAGGTAACTCATGGACGTTTTAGTTGTCGGCGGTGGTGGTCGTGAACATGCCATTGCATGGAAAATAGCACAGTCTCATAAGATCGATACCGTGTGGGTCGCTCCCGGCAACGCAGGCACAGCAACGGAAAATAAAGTGTCTAATATTAATATTGCTGCTGATGATATTTCAGGCCTATTACATTTTGCACAAGAACATACTATTCCATTAACCATCGTTGGCCCTGAAGCGCCCCTCGCATTAGGCATCGTCGATCAATTCACTGAGGCCGGATTACACTGCTTTGGCCCAACAAAAGCAGCGGCACAATTAGAAAGCTCCAAAACATTTTGCAAAAATTTTTTACAACGCCACCATATCCCTACTGCAGCCTATGCAACA
>JAJFJO010000149.1 GCA_021774015.1 Gammaproteobacteria bacterium | reverse complement strand
GATAAAATAGGAGTATCTATTTGGACAAACACTTTATCTCCAAACTGTGAGATCGTCACTACAGGATTTAATTTGTTTTCTTGATTAACTAAATACTCTGCCCGCTCCAACATTTCAATCCAATGATCTTTATTTTTCTTAATCACAGATGAAGCTTGTAATTTAGCTGCAATATTTTTTATTAATCTTCTCAAATTTAAACCAGGATTCTTTCCAGAACTTTTCTGTTGCGACTGACTTAACTGAGCTTTACATTCTTCAAAAATACTAACAAGATCTTTTAATAAACTACTTACATTATTAAACCTTGCGTGCTGAATTATTAGCTTTGCAGCCATCAAGTAGCTTTCTATACGTAAATGTAAGGTTCTTAAAATTGCTTTGTGAGGATAAAAATCACCTTCACAGCCCCGTGTATCATTAAGACAAAAATTACTTTCTGTAAGTGGTCCTGAATTATGCATTAGGTATCTTTCGACTATACCAGTTAGTTCTAATTCAGCCTTTAATTCCCTATTTTGCGCACCGCGTCTCTGTAAAAATTCTTGATGTATCTCACCGAGACGAGTAATTGTTTCATGAGCCAATTGATGTTGACCAGGCGATCTAGCTGGCAATCGCTCACCACTTGAACTTGGACTTGAATGCAGGCTAATATTTGGATGTGGGTCCCTCCTAAAAACAGGCTGCCCAATAGCAGCAGCTGCTGCCGCTGCTCCACCAAATGCCGGCTCAGTGGCAACAGGTTGACTAGGCTCTATTGCTCTAACAGCATGCATCAACTCTTGAGCTGTTCGATATTCTTTATAAATTTCTAAAAAATGCTCTACTATATCGTCATCATCACGTTTTCTACCAACCATAACAGCCAATCGTTCGACCATAGAATAAAATCGTTCTTGCTTTTTATAGCTTTGTTTAGCAGCTTCAAGTTCTGCACTCAGCCTCATAGAACGTGTTTTAAGCTCTCCAATTTTTGCACTACCCTCTTTAATCTGCTCAGAATATGCAGATAAGACTTCTTCTCTTCGCGCACTTGCACTTTCTATTTGTGAGCATTTTATTGCATCAATTCTACGTTGAAAATTTAACCTCTCTTTATCAAGATCTCTAATAGTTGCCTCCAAATGATCTACATTTTTTTGTACACCTACTAGTTCTTCTTCTTTAACTTTTAACAACCTCATGTTTGCAGGCAAATTTCTCTTTTCTACATATACTTTAAAATACCCCACCCCATAGTGACTAGGCCCGGTAATAAATGTAACCTTAAGATTTGTTTTATCTATTGATGATTCTATATCTTTAAATTCGCAACCAGGTGTATTGTTATCTGTTAGATCATAACGCTCATACTCAGGCCCTTCGAAATTAAAAGTATGGCTTGTTCTAACACCCCATTTGATAACACCAAATTTTTTAAATTCATCATAAACTTGATTGCTAAGTAAAATCGTATCACTACTTGATAGTATCTTAATAGATGCTTTTAATCCCTCACGCTCAGCGAGTGCTTTACGCAAATTGCCTTTCCGCATCTGTAAATCAAGCTCTTTTTCTTTCATAACAGCTGTTAAAAGTACTGCTGAAGAATCTACAGTTGCTGTACCTACTGGGCTTGATTCTACTTTATCACGTAGCGCCCTAATTTCTAATAATTTATCTTGCTCAATTTGTAGTTCTTGATTTGTTTTTTTATGCTCTAGCGGTAATTCTAATAATGCACCTACTAATTTCCCACCTTTGCTTGCTTCCTCACCCAGCATTTTATCAAGTGCTAATTTAGACGCAGGAGCAATAGGAAAACCTAATTCTTTAGGAGAAATTCCAGGAGATCTATAAATACGATCAAGTAGATTTGCACGCGATTGACCTTGATCTAACGGATTAATTTCAAGCAAACAATTAGGATTACAAATAATTAAGTCACACAATGGTATTAATTCTCTAGCATTTTCAATACGCCCATCCTGATTTTGTACAGATCTTACCAATTCTTCTCTAATTGCAGCAATTTCTGCTAGAACGTTATGAACTGGATCTGTTTTTTTTGTGATCGCGAAAGTGATTACTGGTGTCAAACTGTCATACCCTATAACTTCGGGGGCACTTGCTTGATCAAGATCTATTGATGCATCTTGACTTAATAAAGTACGTAATGTCATCAGTGTCTCACGAAAAATATTAGCCTTTGTACCTATTAACGATGGAAAATCAATAACAACAACAATGTGCCGAACATGCCGTGCAGATTCAATTAATAATTTTGTTGCCACAGACTGTTCAATTGCTTTGGGTGATCCACCTGATTCAAAAAATCCAGGACAATCAATGTAAGCAAGTTTATCATCCCCACTTTTAAACGATGTTGGATATTCAGTTTGTGATGATCCAACTTGATCACCAATAATTGCTGCAGCCCTTGAGGCGTAAGAAGGCTCAACCTCAATGGCAACACGACCTGTAGGCAAACGTTTCCCCCGCATTGGGAACCCTAAGAGATAGTTAGTCGTAGTGCTCTTGCCAGCCCCTGTTGGCCCTATCATTAAAGCAATTTCTTTTCCAGCCATATCCAAACTATTATCAAAAGCTCTCGTCAAACAAGCTTGTAACCCAGTTGATTGAGTGTCTGACACTACAGCAGCAGCAGCAACAGCAACAGCAACAGCAGCAGCACCAGCAGCATCTCCACCCAAAGCACCTACACCTGGCGTTGCTGGATAAGCACCTCCAGGAAATTGTTGTTGCATCGGTGTGCCCTGGGGAGATTGAAAAGCGGGAGATTGAAAAGCAGGTGATCCAACAGCAGCACCAGCAGCTCCACCTAAAGCACCTACACCCAAATTTGCTCGGTAAGGATTTTCGACAGTTGTTGCAAGCCCATTAGTGTAAAGACCTGCGAAGGTATGAGCCTGAGGTTGAGGTTGAGGCTGAGGCTGAGGCTGAGGCTGAGGCTGATGTTGAGGCTGAGCCTGAAGTTGAGGCTGAGCTTGAGCTTGAGCTTGAGCTTGAGCTTGAGCTTGAGCTTGAGCTTGAGCTTGAGCTTGAGCTTGAGCTTGAGCTTGAGCTTGAGCTTGAGCTTGAGCTTGAGCTTGAGCTTGAGCTTGAGCTTGAGCTTG
>JAJFJO010000148.1 GCA_021774015.1 Gammaproteobacteria bacterium | reverse complement strand
TTAGAGTATGGGTTATAGTTTTGCAAATCACAAAATAACTCCCAGCTATCATGACAGGTTTGATCAACAATATGCGCTAGGTCGTGAAACCCAACGGTATCGATCTCTGTATGTTTCAAGCCAAGATGATTTAAGCTGCGGCCCAAAAAATGGGTAATTCCTTGAGAATAGGCGGCCTGGCGATCATGCTCATCAGGCGTCATTTCTACAATGGTAAATTGTTGGGATAAGTAATTTTTCCAATCAGTATAGACATTATGATTGTCTCGTGAAGCGTGCAACATCCATTTTAGTGTTTCGCTGCTTTTTATCGAATCAGGCCCAAACAACGGGTGTGTGCAAATAAATCCGACATGTTCTGGTAACTGCCTTTGCATGATTTCGTAGGGGTGAAGTTTTACAGAACAGACGTCAATGATCGTTGTATTATCACCTAAATCATTTTTTAACTTATCAATCATAGCAGCAAAATAGTGAATAGGAATTGCTAGAAAGATAGTGTCAGCTTGTAATACAGATTGTATGTCTTTTTGTAAGACGGCATCGTTGTGATGGCTATCATAAATCAAGAGTTCAAAATCATTTTTTAACAAGTCTGTTAATACACGGCCAAAACGCCCATAACCAATAATACCGACTTTTTTAGAAAGCGCCATCAGGCTTCCTTAAATTTAGTGACGCCAAGGAACAAGGTTAGGTTGTTTTTTAAGTCGTGAATACTTTCTTGTAACAGTTCAAGATTGTAATGCTCAGCACACGCTTTATTAGCAATCACCGCAGCGGTTGCTGGTAGCTCACCTTCACTTAATTTTCGGGCTGATTCTGCTGTGTCGTCAGCTTCTACTAAATCAACACCCCAAAAGTTGTCTGCTAGATATCGGCGGCATTGTCGTAGAGCTTGGCGATGAGAATGAATGGCGGTTATATTATCTGATTTAGTATTGGGCAGGGTTAATAGGTTTTGCACGACCATAATCTGGAATGTATCAATGACAGTGCAGCGATGCGTTGCTAATGCATAGGTGCTTTCCATTACTAGGCCACCTTGTGCATTTTCCATCGCGAAAATACCGTAATCAATAGAGCCGGATTCAACTTTTTCTAGTACGTTTTCCGATGATATCAGGTAATCGATATCAAATTGTTTGATTTGTTGACGCTCTGCAAATATATGGGCCGCTTCTTCTGAAAAGCTACCCTTGCCGCCTTGAATTCCTATGACTATCATTATGTTGCTCCGCTCGTGGTGCCTGTTTTATACTAGATTCTAGTTAGAGATTTTAGGATAATAGGGAGCTTAAGTCTATGGGCGCAAACATGTTATATGTCATCGCGGAAGCAGGCGTGGGCTCTTGCTTGTGTCATCCCGGAAGTGAGCGCGAGCGAGTTACCCGGGATCTAGTGCTTTGAATAAGGAAGTTGGTATGTATTTACGAGAAATTCAAAAGTATGATGGTAGTCTACTGCACCAGCGCTTTGCATTTAAATACTTCCGTGATCAAGTATCGCCGATTGGCAATATCATCGCCTTTCGCGGGCCTATGGAGGTGCTGGCTGATCATATGATCGACCAGGAGGATGTCCTCAGCGAGGCATTTATTTATAGTGACGATGCGATCAACTTCTTATGGGAAATGCCCACCTTGGGCAATAATGCCTTCGGCGCTGTTGCATATCAACGGCTGTTTAATACAATGCTAGCTGACCTGTTATCATCCAAAGAGTTATTGAGTTGTAACGTAATTATGGATGGTGATGATATTATGGTAGCTAATAATGGCGAAGGTGCGTTGGGAAAGTGTAGTGTGAGTATTACTCATGTTAACAATGGCGCTGCACTGGGTCATACAGGAATTAATATCACGGCGGGAAGTAGGGCGCCTGCTCATGCCTGCTCAACAGGATTGAATGAGCAACAGATTAATGTTTTTATTGAAAAAGCCATTAATGCTTTTAACACTCTAAATCAAGATGTTTTCGTTGCTACGGCTAAAATATTGGTATGATTGAAAAGCGGTGATTGCTCAATGTGGTTTTTCAATATGATTTTCACTATAACTTTCAATATAAAAGGGTATTTAAATTAATGAATAATATTAGAATGGCTATTTTATTTCTTGGTGTTTGTTTGGGTTTGACCAGCTGTGCCAAGAATCCGTCGCCGCAAGAGCATGAGAACTACCGCTGCTCCTACAAAAACGTATCTACTAAGAACATATTTTATGCGGAAAATAAAGATCGCATAAAAGCAATTTATAGCGCGCAAAAAGCTTGTCGAGCTGAGGAGGCGCCCTTTAATTGTTATCTGCGTTATTGTGAGCGGACATCTGGCTAACGAACAAACACAAAATTGTTGTCAGTTGATAGGCCAGGTTCAAACCGATAATTCGCTTCATTGAATTTTAGTAGTTGTTCAGGCTTTTGAATTTTGTGCTGGGCAATAAACCGGGTCATTAGGCCGCGCGCGTATTTTGCGTGAATACCGATTGTTTTGTATGTATTACCTTTCTTTTCTTTGAAATCAATTTTAAT
>JAJFJO010000147.1 GCA_021774015.1 Gammaproteobacteria bacterium | reverse complement strand
TCACAACCTAAAGCAAGAGCATACCTTCTCAAAGTATCAAGTGTAGGGGAATGTTTTTTCCGACCACCAGAGGCTTCTAACCGGCCTATTACTGACGTTGTTGTACCCATAGATTTCGCAATTTGTTCTTGCGTTTTATGTGCTTTTTTTCTTGCTTTAATGAATTCTTCCAGCAGATTAAACTCTTCATCAAGCGTATCATACTCAGCTTTTACCACAGAATCTGACAATGCTTTCTTTTTAAGTTGATCATGGGTTAATTTTCTAGCCATTTGTCTCCACCTCTTTTAATCTTGCCTTTGCTAATCTTAATTCTTTCAATGGTGTTTTTTGTGTTTTCTTAGTAATACAATGTAGCATGATAATTTTATGATCCATTACAGCACAATAGAAAACCCGTGCAATTCCTTCTTTAGCCTTTAAACGTAATTCCAACAAACCATTCCCCATACTACGTGTATGAGGCATCCCAAGATCTGGCCCGTAATCAAGCATGATATCTGTCATCTTAAAGTAACGAGCCTGCAACTTCTTGGGCAGCGAAAGCACGCTTTCTGCCACTTTTTCACTGTAATAATCAATAGTCCATTTCATTGTTAACTTATAGCATATATGCTATAAAATTGCAAGTGCATAACGCTATCGTTTCAAACCAAAATAGAGATGTCACCCTTGTGTGCGGAAGGGTTGTGCCCTTTCAGGGCTTATGGTGATTTAGGTGCTATTTACCCAGGGTTATCACGCTTCGCGCGCTCAACCCTGGGCTTTGCAGGTTTTACGCCTTCGGCGTTTTCTGTAAGGCCGACCTACTCGCGTGCGCGGTCCTGAATCAAGACCGTGCCGAGTTTGTTGTTGGCGCTGACGCTGCAGTAGCAGCAGGATTGCTAGGTGCATTATTGTGACCACCAAACAAAGAGGGCTGAAAAGATGCTTCAAGACCGCAAAGCTGTTGTTCTGTATTAGGTTTATAACCAAAGAAACGAAACAAACCACTAAATATTTTCATAAAACCATTACGGTGTGTAGTAATATCTTTTTTATCAGTTAAGCCTGTTCTAATATGATCTGCACATTTTGAATCAAAATCTGTTCTTTGAGATTGACGCTCGTCACTACCTTTTAAAAAGTAAACATCATGCTCGTCTTTCAAACTCTTGCTAATATTCAGCACTGCACTGCAAGCTTCTTCATGACCCTGCAAACCCAACCGATGCGCCTTTAACTCTAATGCCCGAATGCGCAAGTAATGATTGGCGACACAAACAAGAAATTCTTTAGGGTTTTTCTCATGGGAAAATGGACTATTCAATTTTTCTATTTTTTTTACAACATCATCTGAAGCAACTTCTTTAATTTCATTAGCAATCCAATTTCTTGTTCTTTCAAAATTAGTTAATGATTGATCTGCGAGTGTAAGCTCTCTCATTACTACTTTATGGTCACTTTCGTAGTAACCTAATACCTCCACACGTGGAAAAGATATTGTAGTAGCTACAGCATTAGCTCGCACAGCATCCAATTCGCCGGTTTCATGGCGCTCTACTCGGCTACTACCTACTCTTCTTATGCGGCGAGGCCTATTTTTCGGTGATGATTCATTAGAAGAAGTATCACTATCAGAACCACTACCGCTAGCATCAAATGTTTGGTGACGCTTTGCTTCTGTACCTGTATTTTTCAAATTAAGCAACCTAAATACTGCAGCAAGGTGCTTTTCTTCTTCTGTCGTTAATGCCGACTTAACTTCACCTCGGTCAGCGATAACATCACGTAAATTAAAATCACCCGCAACCAACGTTGCATCAGCGGCCAACAACTCCAATTGCTCATACGATAAAATATTACCGGGCTGGCGCTCTATTAATTGCATCACGCCTGATAGTTCAAACGCTTTATTCGCATCACTAAAAGAATCAAGATGAATACTACTCAATCTTAATACGTGTTTATTCTGCGAACCTTTAGGCTGCACATCCAAGTGAAAACCCACACCACCTTTATTATTAAATAATGCGCCTTCAGGGCGGTTAGTAAACTCTACAGCTTCACGAACAACTGGAGCTTGATCAAAACTTGCCGTTTTATAAATAACGCTGAGTGAAACGCGACCTCGGCCATTGATACCACCAGTCCAAGTGTTGAAATAGGACACTTTGGTTGATGCATAACCATCACCTAACTTCTCTAACAGTTTAGCTTGCAGTGTTGAATTTTTATCTCGTGTTTCTTCTTGGGTGGCAACAACGATAAAGTCATTATTTTTAGCCTTGTCAAAAATCGCTGAAACAGCTTTATCAGAGGCGCCACCATTATGCAAATTCCAAGTAATAGCATGGCCAGTCAACGGTGCTGCAGCTGATGCGCCATCGTGCTGATCTTCTATTGTTGGATCTGATTCTGCCATATCACGCTCTTAAAGCCACTTAGATGGTTATCATATTAAAGGGGGTTAGTAACATGGGTGTTTCAAATGGGAGGGGAATTGTAACAGTTTGTTTCAAGGAGGGTGATATTTTATCTGAAATCCGACTTGCTGGAGCGCGCAGTTCTGAAGGCCAAGAATATCACCCCAGATACCAAGTGTTTGTAAGGCTCGCAAGCTCGTCAACAAACACTAAGTTCCGGGGTGACATAAGTGAAGATCAATTAAGCCAACACACCTTCTTTTTTCTTCTTAGGTGCATATAAATCCGTAATCGTGCCTTCAAACATTTCAGCAGACATCATCACCGATTCTGACAACGTTGGGTGCGGATGAATCGTCAATGCGATATCTTCCACGTTACAACCCATCTCAATAGCCAATGCAAACTCAGCAATCAATTCACCGGCATTCACACCAACCACTGCACCACCAATTACCGTGTCATTTTCATCAACGATAATTTTCGTGAATCCTTCAGTACGACCAACAGATAATGCACGACCCGATGCCATCCAAGGGAACACACCTTTGTCATACTTAATACCTTTTTCTTTCGCTTCGTTTTCTGTAACACCCACCCATGCAATTTCAGGGTCAGTATAAGCAACAGATGGAATACATTTCGCATCAAAGAAATGTTTTTTACCTGCAATCACTTCTGCCGCCAAACGGCCTTCATGTGATGCTTTATGCGCTAACATGGGGTTGCCAACAATATCACCGATCGCATAAATGTGCGGAACATTAGTACGCATTTGATTATCAACAGCAATAAAACCACGTTCATCAACGTTAACACCCGCCTTATCTGCACCGATTAATTTACCATTAGGACGACGGCCTACTGCAACTAAAATACGATCAAAACGTTTTGGATTCTCAGCAGGTGCATTTTTGCCATCAAATGTAACCCACAAACCATCTTCTTTTGCTTCAACAGCCGTCACACTGGTTTCAAGCATAATGCTGTCATATTGTTTGCTAATACGTTTGTACAATGGCGCCACCACATCGGCATCCGCACCCGGAATAATTTGCGACATCATTTCAACAATACTGATATTAGCGCCTAAGGCACGGTATACCGTTGCCATTTCCAAACCAATAATACCACCACCTAACACGAGCATATCGCAGTGTGTATCTTCGAGCTCTAATGCGCTCGTGGAATCCATCACACGAGGATCTTCAGGAATAAAAGGCAATTTAACCGGTAAAGAACCTGCAGCGACAATACATTGTTCGAATTTAACGGTCGTAATAGTACCCTCATTATCAACAGATAGTTCATTTGCCCCAGCAAATGTGCCATAGCCAGTAACAACTTCAACCTTGCGTTGTTTTGCCATCATCTTCAAACCGCCCGTCAAACGACCCACAACAGTCTCTTTCCACTGACGCACTTTATCAACATCGATCTCTGGCTTACCAAAGCTCACACCGTGTTCTGAGATATCTTGCGTATCATCGATCACTTTCGCGACATGTAATAATGCTTTTGAAGGAATACAACCAACATTCAAACACACACCGCCAATGCTGTCATAACGCTCAATTAGCACAACTTTTTTACCTAAATCTGCCGCACGAAATGCTGCAGAATAACCACCAGGACCACTACCCAATACAACTACTTCAGTTTCAACTGTATTTGCCATTGTTAACCTCTCAATTAAAGTAATAAAGTACGAATGTCTTCAAGACGCTTCGCAAGATACATAATAAATCGTGCTGCTTCCGCCCCATCAATCACACGATGATCGTACGACAAACTTAACGGCAAGGTTAAGCGCGGCACAAATTCACCATACTCTTGATAAACAGGTTTTTGTGAAGCTTTAGACACACCTAAAATCGCAACCTCAGGTGCATTAATAATAGGGGTAAATGCTGTCCCACCAATTCCACCTAAACTAGAAATGGTAAAACAACCGCCTTGCATATCTGCAAGTCCCAAGCCTTTTTCACGGGCTTTAGTGCTGATCTCGCCAAGTTCTTTAGCTAAATCAAACAATCCTTTTCTATCCACATCGCGTATTACTGGCACCACCAAACCATTAGGCGTATCTACCGCAACACCCACATGAAAATAGTGTTTCAATATTAAAGTTTCACCATCTTGTGACAATGATGCATTAAAGCTTGGAAATTCTTTAAGCGCAGCGACAACGGTTTTCATAATAAAAACGAGCGGTGTTAATTTCACACCTTGTTCCTGCGCCATC
>JAJFJO010000146.1 GCA_021774015.1 Gammaproteobacteria bacterium | reverse complement strand
TAATACAAAAGCAGGTGCAGGAAAAAAAGAAGCTGGGAGTAGTGATGGCGACTCAGATGGAGATTGGGGTGATGATGCTACTGACTATGATCAAATGGAAGAAAAGCCAAAACCAGGTTTATAAATTAGGAGAGGGGCTATTAGATTTTTGGCAGTTTAGACTTTCATCTTCAAGTTGGCCGCGAGCAAGCGAGGGGGTATATAACACAAAATGGTTGCCGTTTTCTTGTTTAGCTTTGTACATAGCGACATCGGCGTATTTTAATAGCGTAATAACTTCAGAGCCGTGGTCGGGATATAGGCTGATGCCAATACTTAATCCAACGGCGATAGAGTGTCCCTCTATTGTAAAGCCTTGATCAATGGTTTTAGTAAAACGATTAATGAGTGACTGAATAACGGAAAATGTATCTATATCTTTATAAATAACAACAAATTCATCACCGCCAATTCGTGCAATCGTATCTTGCTCTCGAATACAGGTAAGAAAGCGCCTGCTGACTTCTTGCAATAATTGATCGCCAACGTGGTGGCCTAAGGTGTCATTGATTGGTTTGAAATTATCTAGGTCGATAAACATGATGGCGAATTTCTTCTGAGAACGCTTGGCTTCTGTCACTGCCATGCCAATACGATCATACATTAAGTTTCAATTAGGTAAATTAGTTAGTGTGTCGTGTGTTGCTTGGTGGGCAAGCTGTTGCTCTAATAATTTTTGCTCAGTGATATCTCGAAAGCTCCAGACGCGCCCAACGGGGATATTATCGATTTGTTGGGGGAGTGAAAAACATTCAAAAATAGAGCCTGCTTCTAAGTTGAGCTGTTGAGATAGATTGTGTTTGGGATTTTTATGTAACTGTTCAGCGAGATTGGTGAACGTATCAGGGTTGCGGATTTTTTTTAATATGTGATCAAAGAATTTTTCTGAATTATGCGATTGTATTAAATCTTTTGGTAAGCTCCACATGTCGATTAATTTATTGTTATAGTTGGTGATGGTTCCTTCGTTGTCTATAGCTAGAATACCATCGGTAGTTGATTCGATGGTAGCGTTAACCAAGGACAGGGTCGTTTTTAATGATTGTGTACGCTCATTAATGCGGTTTTCCAAATTTCTATTGAGCTCTACCAATGCATTTTCAATACTTTTTTGCTGTGAGATATCTCGAATAATATAAATATGAAAACGTTCGCCAGATACTTTAAATGACGTGCTGCTTATTTCAACAGGAAAAATATGCCCATTTTTGTGTTTATGATAGGTTTGGACAAATTTGCTTTTAGGGTTTTTAGAATGCAGCGTTTCTTCGTGCTCAAGAAAGCTTTGCTGGTCGATAAATAACTCATGAAATGTTTTTGAGTAGAATGTTGATTTTTTATAACCATACATTTTTGATGCAAAATTATTAATTTTAATAATGTCGTCGTTTGGGTCTGTTAGTACAACAGCATCGTTGACCGTAGAAAAAAAAGAGCGCCACAATTGGTCTGAGCGTTGTAATTTGATATTGATGTCTTCGAGCTTTTTCATGGCAAGCGATAAGGTAGACAGGTTTTCGGATGTCATCTTTTTAACGGATGCTGACTGCCCAGTAACATTAAACTCTTGAATGTTTTTATTGTAGGTGCCAAAACCGGTTGCTCCTTTGCCAGGCCAGAGTTTTCGCAGCCCAAGTTTGCATAATGCGATTACATTCATATTTTGATTGCCCCTTTACAAATGCCAGGTAAAACATATAAATAAGAGTTCAACCTGAAGTATAGCATTAGATTTCAAAAATGATTTTTGCTTGTTTTAAATCAATAAGTTATGAGAGAAACAACCCTAGAAGCTCATTAAGGTATCGGTGCCCTTTGTCGGTGAGTGTTAGTGTGTGTTTATTTAGGGCGATAAGCTCAGACTCGATTGCTTGTGCTAATGGTTTTTGAATGTCATCAACCTTTAATCCGGTAAAAGCCGCAAAATGATGTAAGTCGATAGGTGTTTGTAGCCGCATCGTATTCATAAAATATTCTAGTGCTAACTCTTGTTTGGGAATCACTAAGCGATTGCCGACATAGTGTTGTTTGCATTCTAAATAGGCACGGGGATGTTTAAAGTTCCAATAGCGCGTTATTTTTTGTGTGGCTAAGTCAGTCACTTTGCCATGTGCACCCGCGCCAATAGCAATATAATCACCGAACTGCCAATAGTTCAGGTTATGGTGGCACTGTTTGTTCGGTAAGCTATAGGCTGATACTTCATATTGTTGGTAATTGTATTTTTGCAATAACTGTTTGCCTGCAATTTGCATGTCGATAATAGCGTCATCGTTAGGTAGAAGTGGTGGGTATTTATGAAAAAGCGTATTGGGCTCGAGTGTTAATTGATACCAAGAAAGGTGTTGTGGTTGCAGTTCAATTGCTTGGTGGAGATCGTCTAGTGCTTCGTCTAGAGATTGATTGGATAGGCCATGCATAATATCTATATTTACATTATCAAAACCGGCTTGCCTTGCGATGGATAGAGCATTGGTTGCTTCAGT
>JAJFJO010000145.1 GCA_021774015.1 Gammaproteobacteria bacterium | reverse complement strand
GTTTCAAGGTTATAAAGAAGTGTAATGCCCTGTGCGCAGAAGGTTCGCCATGAGGTTTTTCTTCGAGAGGGTTGTCTTCTGCCTAGTAAAGCGCTGGCGGGAGTTGCAGGTTCGTTTCTCATAATGACCTCTGTATGTAGTCTAATGTTATCACTTGCTCGCGCGCATGATTTTGTAATTTGTATTGCACTCAAAAACGTTGGATCCCGGATAACTCGCTCGCGCTCGTTTCCGGGATGACATTCCCTGAGTGCTCATGGTCCTCCCAAAACGAGGGTGAGCCAGTCAGTGGAAATCCATGATCCTTTTATTCAGCCTATTCACTTAAGCCAATATCTCTATTTTCATATGCCCAGCAGTTTGCCGGGCAGTTTTTCTATATAAACTAAGCTAGTGCATCTATCATCGCGCGTAAAAAACGTGCTGCTTCACCGCCAGTTACCAAACGATGATCTACCGTTACTGATAAAGGCACAATGCGATGCACGGCTGGTTGACGATCAACACTGACTACCGCATCACGTGCGCGGCCGACACCAACAATGGCAACCATCGGTTGTGTGATAATCGGGCTGGCATATTTACCGGCAAACGCACCAAAATTCGATAGCGTAATGGTTGCGCCATGCAACGCCTTTTGCGGTATCGCTTTATCTTTCGCTTGTTGTTTTAATATTTCAATTTGATCACGTAATTGTTGGTTATCTTGATCGGCGACATTTTTTAATACGGGGACATATAAACCGTGCGGGGTGTCAACCGCTAAACCAATATTAATATCTGTGTTTTCTTGATAAGCCTTCTTCTCTGGGAAAAAGTGGCTATTTAGCATTGGTACTTCTTTTACAGCAGATTGTAATGCTCTGAGTAAACGCACCGTTAAGTCTTCTTTGCCATACCATGCTTCGATATCAGCATCATCCGATAAAGTAACGGGAACGATTTCTTGATGTGATTTGCTCATGCTCATCACCATTGCGCGGCGAATCGGCGTGAGTGCTGTTAAGTTAGAATCTGCATCGTTTGTATGATCGCCAGAATTATTGGCAGCCGCTTTTACTTCTTCTGCAGTAATGCGAGAGCCTGCAGCTGTAACGTTATTTAAATCAACGTTTAAACGACGCGCTAGTGCACGAACAGCGGGCGTTGCTTTTGCACGTGTGTCTGTTCTTTGTGCTACAGCAACACCGGCTGCGGATTCTTGTATAACAGCATCACTGGTTTCAATTGCACCTACCACAGTGCCGCTATCTGCTGCTTGTTCTTCTTCGCCTTCACCTTCAAAACCTGCTAATGGCATATCGACATCGATAGTGTCGCCTTCGTTGCCAAATAACTTTTCAACTTTTCCTGCAAAAGGAGAGGGCACTTCAACTAATGCTTTCGCTGTTTCCATGGACACTAATGGCTGATCGACAGCAACTTCATCACCTTCTTTAACATGCCATTCACGAATAATCGCATCCGGTAAGCCTTCACCTAAGTCAGGTAGTTTGAAAATTTTCATGCATACTCCATTACAGTTTTTACAGCGTTAATCACGTGTTCAGTTGATGGCATATACTGCTTTTCCAATTTAAAATACGGCATCACGGTGTCATAACCGGTTACTCGTTGAACGGGGGCCATCAATGTATCTAAGCCAAATTCTGCTAATTGTGCAGCTATTTCAGCGCCAACACCACAGGTGCGCGCTGCCTCATGCACAATAACACAACGGCCTGTTTTTTCAACAGAGGCGAGAATGGTGTCAATGTCCAATGGCTTAATGGTTGCCACATCAATGACTTCAGCAGATATGCCTTGCTGTGCTAATTTTTCAGCAGCTTGAGACGTTTCATGAGTCATAGCACCCCAGGTCACTAATGTCACATCAGTCCCTTCTTTTAATACGAAACAGCGATCGAGTGGAAGGGCTTCGCCATTGTCTGGAACGTCTTGCTTGACCAAGCGGTAAATACGTTTGGGTTCTAAAAACAAAACAGGGTCAGGGTCTCTAATAGCCGCTAGTAATAAACCATAGGCACGAGCTGGTGATGATGGAATCACGACCCTGAGCCCAGGAATATGAGCAAATAGCGCTTCGGTGCTTTCTGAGTGATGTTCCGGTGCGTGAATACCGCCACCATAAGGTGCACGATACACAATCGGGCAACTTAAACGCCCGCGGGTGCGATTACGCATACGAGATGCATGACTTAAGATGTGATCAAAGGCAGAATAAATAAAGCCCATAAATTGAAATTCAGCAACCGGTTTTAAACCTTGCGTAGCCATACCAATTGCCATACCAGCAATCATCGATTCTGCTAATGGGGTATCCATGACGCGTTCGGGGCCAAATTTTTCTTGCAGGCCAGCTGTTGAGCGAAATACGCCGCCATTGAAGCCGACATCTTCACCGAATACGACAACATTTGGATCTTGAGTCATTTCATAAGCGAGAGCTTGAGTGACGGCTTCAACTAAAGTAATAGCGCTCATGCTGCACCTCCTGTTTGTTCGTATTGATCTGCTAAAGCATCAGGAAGTGTTGCGTATAAATGATCAAACATAGCGGTGGGCGAGTCTGCTGGGCGGTTTTGATATTCTGTTACCGCATTCTCAACTTGTAATGCGACCTCTTCCTGCAGTGTCGCTTCTTGTTCTTTCGACCATAAACCTTGAGCTTCTAAATAATAACCGAGCCGAGCAATGGGTTCTTTTTTCCAGGCTTTTTGTAATTGTTCTTTGGGAACGTAACGGCTGGCATCATCTGCGGTGGTGTGATCACAGAGACGATAAGTGGTCGCTTCAATTAATGTGGGGCCGCCACCATTACGCGCTTTTTCTAAGGCTTGTGCAACAGCGTGGCGAACAGCAATGACATCATTACCATCGACTTGTAAGCCTTCAAAACCAGCAGCAATCGCTTTTTGTGCGATCGTCGCTGTATGGGTTTGTGCGCCGCGAGGCACGGAGATAGCCCACTGGTTATTATTTACAATAAACACTAACGGTAGGTTCCAGGCGCCAGCAAGATTCATCGCTTCATAAAAATCACCTTTTGATGTGCCGCCTTCGCCGATGGTGGTTGCTACCGCTCTTTTTTCTTTGCGATACTTGATGGCATAGGCAACACCTGTTGCATGAAGGCATTGGCCAGCAATAGGAACGCACACGGGTAAATCTTCTTGGCAGGGTGAGCCTTCAAATAAGCTCGCGCGCTCATCACCACCCCAATAGCCTAATATATCGGACAGTTTTACACCGCGCTGAATTAAAGCGGCTTGGTCGCGATAATATGTGCAAAAAACATCCGTTTGTTGTAATGCATGCCCGATACCAACACCCACAGCTTCTTGACCTTTGGCAGCAGCATAGGTACCCATTTTACCTTGGCGCTGTAAATTAACGGCTTTATTGTCTAGAGCACGCACTAATGTCATCATTTTGTAAAGATGCAATAGTGTTTCAGGTGTTGCAAATTCTGGAAACTTTTGTGTTACTTCATACTCTTCATTCAAAAATTGCAAATGGTTGATGGTGAAATCAGCAAGCTTGGTTAATTGTGGCGGTGCAGTTGTTGTATCCATAATTTATCCTATTGCTTCTTGCATGTAAGGGTCTGAAACGCTACCAATATCCAAACGCTCATGCGCCATCGCTTGTGCAACGGCTAAGGTTGTATGACCTTCTGATGCAGAGCGTTCGAAAATTTGTAGTAGTGTATTATATAATTTATCAATTTTTTGATTGGCTAATTCATGGTCCTGATAATCATAAACAATCGCCGCGTGAATTAAACCACCGGCATTAATAACAAAATCAGGCGCGTATAAAATGCCTTTTTCTTTAGCTATTTCAGCGTATTTCGTGTGTGCTAATTGTGCGTTAGCTGAACCCGCAATAATAGAAGCCTTCATTTGATTTAAGGTATCCAAATTAATCGTACCACCGACTGCACAAGGAGCGTAAATATCACAATCCACTGAATATATATCATCAAGTGCAACGACATCAGCATTAAATTCTTTCTGACATTGTTCTGTAGCAGCAGGTTTGGGATCGCAAACCGTTAATTTAACACCACGTTCATGTAGGAATCGACAGAGGTAATAACCAACAGCGCCGGCACCTTGCACTGCAACATGCAAACCGTCTAGATTATCTCTATCCCATTTAAATTTGGCGGCAGCTTCAATGCCTCTCATAACACCAATAGCAGTTTGTGGCGAGGGGTCGCTTTCTTGAGTGTGTAGTGAGCTAGCACCAAACACGTAAGGCGTACGTTGAGCGATAATATTCATATCTGCTTCAGTAGTGCCAATATCAACAGCGGTGATATAGCGGCCATTCATTTCATGAACAAAGTCACCGTAGGCGCGAAAGTAGGCTTCGCGATCGTGAATGACACGCGGACGCATTAAAACAGCTTTTGCACCACCATGAGGCAGGTCGCTGACGGCGGCTTTAAGTGTCATTGTGTAGGCCAGGCGCAGAGCATCGATCATTGCTGGGCCAGCAGAGGAGTAGCGGAAGCAGCGTGTGCCGCCGATAGCAGGGCCAAGCTTGGTATTATGGATGGCAATGACAGCATGTAAACCTGTGTCGACATCAATTTTTGTGTGAACTTCACCAAACCCAAGGATGCGAGCATAGCGCATGATGGCTTCGTGTTTGTAATAGGTTCTAAACGGGGTTTTAACCGCCATGTTGACCTCCTGTTGGGCTGCTTGAGTGTATGAGTCAATAGCAGCTAAAAAATTGTAGCCATATTAACAATTCTTTGAGTTCGATGTAAGATGAATATCTCTTTGTTTTAACAAGAAATGATTAAAATATGAACAAAATCTATCTGATTGCTGGAGGAGCGGTATGAGTAAGCCAACTTTGTCTCACTTGCCTCAACTTATTGCTCATCGTGGTGCTTCAGCTATTGCGCCTGAAAATACGTTAAGTGCCTTGCGTAAAGCGCGCGAATTGGGTGCTCACTGGGTGGAATTCGATGTGCAATTGACGAAGGATGATCGTGCCATTGTTTTTCATGATAGCGAATTAGAGCGCGTGACAAATGGGCAAGGAACGGTTGCCAAATTGACCTATAGCGCATTAGAGCAATTGGATACGGGTAGTTGGTTTGATGCGGCATACAAGGGTGAGCACAT
>JAJFJO010000144.1 GCA_021774015.1 Gammaproteobacteria bacterium | reverse complement strand
TAAAAATTTGCTTTAGACCATCAGTAGTATTCACTGCATCGATACCCTCGATAGTGCTGAGTGTCTCCGCATTTTTGCGTGCTGTGGGGCCATTCTGAAAACAATCTTTAAAAGTCACAGGAAAACCTGAAAAATCTCCATGGGTTTTATACAGTCTATCGACTGTATTTCCTAACCCAACAAGAAAACCTGAAAAATCTACATGGGTTTCATGCAGTTTATCGACTGTATTTCCTAACCCCTCCTCAAGGAGGGATTTCTTCAATTTATCCAAATCACGAATCGCAGCATAAGCGGGTGTCCCTAAACGATAAAAAGCGTCAGTTCCAGCAGCTGTGTCTTGTTGAACTTTTTCTAATTGATCTAATGTGACAGAATCACAAATGAAAGAGAAAGTAATATAGTAAAAGCCACCTTTCGTAATATTTACCTTTGGTACTATTTGCAGCTCATGCTCAGAGCCATCTTGTGTTAACTTCAAGAAGTACTTTGTACCTTTTTTTATTAGTTTCATTTGTTCATGGGTTTCCTCCCAAAGCTCTTGAGTCATTTGCTCAAATAACGGTTTATCAAATGTTTCAGCAGGAACATTCCCGCCAAAAGCTGCTGATACGCCTCTAAATCCAACGCCACCAAATAAAACGGTTTTTTCTTCTCCATCTTTTGTTTTAATATTAAGGAATAATTGAGAGCCCACACCAAGGTTACTAACTTTTTTGCCATCATCATCGATTAAAAACTTTTTTATAACTTTGTGTTTCTTATATAGATCGTTATCATCTACTCCATGTTTTGCAAAAAATTCATTGGGGGTCATGCTGGGGTCTAAATTACTGATATCAAATTGTTCAAAGTCCATAAAACTCTCCAGTTAGCTACACAATTAAATTAAGGCCTGCAGTTTACCACAACACCCATTTCTTGCAATCGATGATTTTACCTCCAAGTAAAAGTCCTAATGACATTGAATAATGGCCCAGCCCCTGGGAACGCGTGCCCTCATTATGGTAAACTACATGGGAAGAAACAGCAGGATCTGAGGAGTTCTCGGTAAATTATCGATATTTTATTGAATAAATTTTAAATCCAGTACTTCAAGTACAAAACCAGTCTTCCCATAAATCGTTGGCGTTTAGGCCTACTTAAATGCCAGCTTTTTAAAGACACCTCTTTAGCTTGTTTTAAATCTTTTAGGAATAATTGCTCTAGGTGATGCACCGATTCTTGTCGGCGTAAATTCACATCAGCTTCGAGGTCGTGCAATAAGCTACGATGATTTAAGTTGCTTGATCCAATTAAGGCCCAGTCATCTAACAGTAAATATTTGGCGTGTAGCATGCTGGGTAGATACTCATAAATACGCACGCCAGCTTTTAATAAGTTGTAATAAAAAGTCGATGATGCCCATGGCATCATCATCACATCAGATTTTTTAGGCAATAATATGCGAACATCCACGCCTTCAGTCGCGGCCTCTCTTAAGCGGCGTAATAAAAAATTATCAGGAACAAAATACGCATTGGTAATCCAGATGCGTTTATTGGTGCGGCGCATTTTTCGGAGCAACGTCTTATATAACATGCGTCGACGATGGCGTGTATGATTGAGTCGAATGATAGGGTCTTTACGAACATGTGCAAAAGCATCTCGCAAGCGCTCTTTAAAACTGCGGTGTGACCAAGCGCATTCAAATGCATTTTCTAGGTCAGATAAATCTATATTAGCAAGGCGCACAGACAGGTCGCGCCAGTTACCACCACCTTGCTCAGTTTCAAGATGGCATTTGCTGATGTTAGCACTGCCAACATAGGTGATCTTGTGGTCTATGATGCAAACCTTACGGTGATTGCGAAAATTAACTTTCAATAACAGATAAATCCACTTCATCAGCATTGGCATTTTCACGGATGAGCGACTCCAGTTCCATAGTTGCCATGGAAAAGGGTGAAAGACTTTGGTTTTGATGCCAACGCGCTCTAAAGATCGTGCTAGGCTAGCACTCCACATCGGAGTGCCGCAACCGTCGACTAGAATACGAATATGCACGCCACGCTTGGCTGCGGTGATCAATGCATCTGCGATTTGCTTGCCCAGCTGATCTCGCTGGAAAATATAAGTTTCGAGGTCTATGCTAGTCTTCGCATTATGAATATCATTTACCAGCGCATCAAAGTGTGCCTTACCTCCTGCAAAGATGGTTTCTAATGGCAGGGGGGTAATGGTTGGGTTTGTCTGCAACGTGCCGCTAATCTTCTTCATTTTCAGTGATCTCTGCATCGTCTTCATCACAAATTTTGAGTTTGTTCGCATGAGCAAACTCTAATATAGAATTATAGAGGACGGGGTTGGACTGTTTGAGTTTTTGGTCTAAAATCATGCACTTATGACCGCTCTTAATCGTTGGCTGTAGCAGCGGTGAATAGTGGATGCGGCGTTTTTTGAAGGTGGACAGGCCACCACTCATGCGCTCTGCCCAATCGCTAGGGCGAAAAGTTTCCCCAGACTCTGTGACCCCTTCGATAATAATTTTTCTTGGCTTTTCTTTTGTCATTAGGTATTTGAATTCAAATTAGTTTATAGTAGGGCCTTTAACCCGCTCTGTTCTTGGAATTATAGCAGATTTTGGGTCAGTATGAACGATATTTAAACCAACAAAGAGTATTACATGGTAGACGAACAACCCAGTCAAAAATTAAGACATAAAGGCATTTATTTATTGCCAAATCTTTTCACGGTTAGCGCTTTATTTGCAGGATTTTATGCAATTGTCGCAGCGACTAAAGGCCACTTCGATACTGCTGCAATCGCTATTTTTGTCAGCATGGTGTTGGATGGAATTGATGGTCGTGTAGCGCGTTTGACGCATACGCAAAGTGAGTTTGGTGCCCAAATGGATAGCCTGTCGGATATGGTGTGCTTTGGTATCACGCCGGCCCTTGTTCTTTATACGTGGTCCTTGTCCGTGTTAGGCAAGCCAGGTTGGTTGGCCGCTTTCTTTTATGCGGTTTGTACTGCTTTGCGTTTGGCACGTTTTAATTCGCAAGCGCAATCAGACAACAAACGTTACTTCCAAGGTTTAGCAACACCTGCTGCAGCAGGATTGGTGGCTAGTGCAATCTGGGTATCTGTAAAATATTCGATACCGGGTGCTGATGTTGCATTGCCTGTGATGATCATGGCAATTGTTTTAGGTTTGTTAAAGGTAAGCACCGCACGCTATCGCAGTTTTAAAGATATTGATTTACGCAACAAAGTGCCGTTTATTTTTATTTTATTTATTGTATTGGTGTTAGTGTTAATTTCTTTTGCTCCGCCGGACACGTTACTGTTTGTGTTTTCGGTATATGTGATTTCTGGGCCAATAATGAGTTTATGGTCTATGCGTAAGAAACAGCATGTGAAGAAAGTGCGTGTGGATGATGTTAATACCACAGATCAGGAAGAAAAATGAAACAGCCATGGGTAGCTGAAATGAATAGCAACATCGTTGAATCCGTTGAACGCTCATTGCAAGAAGACATTGGCCAGGGTGATATTACCGCACAGCTTTTACCTGACAATACGATTGCTAGAGCAAGAATCATTTCTAAAGAGCCTGCAATTGTGTGCGGTATTCAGTGGGCTGATTGTGTCTATCAACAGTTGGACCCCACTATAAAAATTGAGTGGCAGGTGAAAGAGGGTCAGCATGTTAATGCAGGTGACTGTTGGGCGATTATTTCAGGGCCCGTGAGAGCTTTAGTGACGGGTGAGCGCTGTGCACTTAATTGGTTGCAAACTTTATCCGGCACGGCAACGACTGTCGCTGAGTATGTGAAGCAATTAGAGAGTACTCGCACGCAACTATTAGATACGCGTAAAACAATACCCGGTTTGCGCATCGCGCAAAAGCATGCGGTTGCTGTGGGCGGTGGTCGTAATCATCGTATTGGTTTATTTGATGCGTTTCTTATTAAAGAAAATCATATTATGGCTTGCGGTTCGATTGCTCATGCGATAACAACTGCGCGACAACAACACGCCAATAAACCGGTTGAAATCGAAGTGGAAACGATGGATGAACTTAGGCAGGCAATTGAAGCAGGTGCAGATATTGTGATGCTTGA
>JAJFJO010000143.1 GCA_021774015.1 Gammaproteobacteria bacterium | reverse complement strand
TATGCAATTAAGCCAAGAAAAAATTAACGATTGTTCGTTAAATTTAAGTGATGATATTATACGTAAAATTTCCGATGATTTATTAGAGAATCATCATTCTTGGAGGGATGTGCCAATAAATGATTTGTTGGCGAAGAAATTGGGTGTGGAAAATCCAAGTAGTGATTTTTTAAAAAAAATATTAATGTCTTACTCAATCTTACAAAGAACTGCGCACGATTTTAAAAAGGTTAAGTTTGCCCTTTACTCGGCACAAACTGCTTTTGAGAGAGAGTGTTTGGGATTTGAAATTATAAGAACACAGACAAAAGAGATTCATGCTGAAATGAAGTTGCTCGATAAGTATCTTGAAGATTTTTACCTGAGTGATAAAGATAAAAAAATTTATATTGGTATATCAAAGAAATGTTGTATGAATTGCCATAGGGCTATTGAGGTTTTTAATCGCGCGTTGCAAAGGCATGCTTCAGTGTCAGGTGCTAGGGTGCTAGTAGCTATCAGATCAGAATCAAAGACTCATGGTTTGGAATTTGGTTGGGGTACTCCGAATTTTCTCAATCATGGTCACTCTTACGAAAATGAGACGCTAAATAATTTTGTTTCAAATGCGCGACACTTATACGGTATTGGTGTGACAAAATTTTTGAAAAGAGAAGGGGTTGTGGACCAGCGAGCTGATGAGAGTGATAGTGGTGATGAAGATAAAACAGCTCAAAAAAGAATTCCATATAATTTTTTTAACATTGAAGGTCTGGCGGTTAATTCAGCACTTAAGGCAGGTGGTGATGCAGCTTCAACCACAAGATCACGACATCTTAACTTGTGATTTGACATAAGTGCCGGAATCTTTCATTCAAAACTGGGTGTCGTGACATTTATGGGAAAAAGTTTAATAGAACTCTTTTATATTGCGTGTAATACTGATATTTTGCCCATATCAAAAAATTTAGTGCTCTATAGGAATTTAATCATATGGTAATAATTTTATCACTATTTAGATGCTTCCTGTGTGTAATTTCAAGAGTATTTAGTATTGATTATGCAGCAATTAAAGTGAAGATGTATTTGAGCAAATTCTTATCTCTAATTAGTTAAAAGCCCTTGCTTATTGTTTGTTTTTTACCGGGGATCAAGTTCCTCAAATATTTGACTTAGCTCTTGCCATGGAAGTGCAACAATGTTGTCATCGATTTTATAGCGACGTGGTGTGCGGCAAACAACATACGATAGTTTGGTTTCATGTTCATTGATAAATTTTTTAATATGGCGCGCATCTGATTTGCCAGGTTTATCAGTCCATTTTACCTCAACAGGTATATATTGGTGCGCGTAGTCTAAAACGAAATCAACTTCAGGACCAGCGGCATCTTTCCAGTATTTTAATTTAATTTGTGGTGAAGCAAGCTGGGATTGGTGCAAGAGCTCATTGCCAATGTAGTGTTCAAATAAATCGCCTAGATATTTTTGAGGAAGGCGGACTCCTTCATTAGCGCAGGCTCTGCGTACTCCAAGGTCAAAGAATAGATACTTGGGAGATTTAATTAGTCGGCGTCGTGTTTGTCCATCTGTTATCGGGTCAATTCGGTGCGCAACTAAACAATCTTCTAATAATTGGTAATAATTAGAGATGGTTGTGGTAGCAACACCAATGTCTTGTGAGATACGTGAAAAATTATGTGTTCTGCCAGCTTCACCAGCAGCAATTTCTAAAAAACGTGTAAAACTGCCGATATTTCTTACGGCTGCTTCTGCGCGGATTTCTTCTTCAAGGTAGGTGGTAACATAAGCGTAAAGGTCAGTTTCACGATGTTTTTTACTTTTCTCGGTTATAATTTTTGGTAATGTTCCATATAGTAGAATATCTTCTAGAGTTGGTTTAGGGTCAGGGATTTCTTTGTGGAGCAGTGGTGCCATCGATAGAGCTACAACTCGCCCCGGTAATAAGTTGAGATCATGGCCGTGTTTTAACTTGCGAGCTGAAGAGCCGCTTAAAATGAACTGTGCTAAGCCATGATCAATAAGGTCTTGAATAATATCCATAACGCGTGGAATTTTTTGAACTTCATCAATAAATATAAGTGGCTTTTTTTCTATTGAATTACAGTACTCCTCAAGCTCTTTCTCAAAAAGAACAGGGTCGGTTTCATATCGTTGCCGATCTTTTGCTTTTGCAAAAGAGTAGGTGAGATCTGGGTTAAGTTGGCTCTCAATTAGGGTGGTTTTCCCTGTTTGCCTAGCTCCTAGCAGCAAAATGCTCTTCCCCCGCGCCAAGGCTTCGCGGATACTGCCCTCAATGATTCTTTGAATATATATGCTCATATGCTATATATTCATTGAATATGTAGCACTTGTCAACAAAAAACATTGAATATTTAGCGTTAGCACTAAATATTCAATGTTATTCGGTGTTAGAATTGATTTTATTGAGTTTTCCATTGATTAAAAAGAAGATGTTGAGTAAAAATGTACCCATAGCTTTAAATTAGGGGAAAATACGGTTTTAATGAGTGCAAGTTAAAGTTATGATGAAGTTTCTTGGAAAAAATAGAAATCTCTATTGCTAAGGAAATGCTAATGGAGCTAGCCATTATTGATGCGTTACAGAATAGTCCCAATCTTATTTACTTGGTGAATAGTGAAAATCAATTTGGTTTTTTAAATAGTTACAGTGTGAAGACTCTTGGTTTTGCTTCTGAGGAGCATGCTCTTGCAAATGGATACGCTGATATTCGCTGTGATGCAAGTGAATTGGCTCCTTATTATAAAGAGCAAGATAAATTAACTTTAAGTACAGGAAAACCTACAACTTGGCTTGCGTTAGCCAGATATAGGGGGCGTGATAATAGAACATTATTCTATGGTACAAAATCTCCTGTTTTTGATAAAAGAAAGAAGATTGTTGGTGTTCTAGCAAATTTTATGGACGTCACAGATCATCGGCTAATTAACCTATCTGATTTGTTTTTAGGTGACGCCAAATTTTTTAATAAAACGAATGATCAAGTAACTTATGAAGTTGCCAACCATGCTTGGGATGATATGTTATCGCCTAGGGAGGCTGTTGTGCTTTTTTATGTGTTGAGAGGGCAATCTTCAATTAATATTGCCAGCAGATTGTGCCGATCATCTCGTACGATTGAATCACATATTGAAAATATTAAAACGAAAATGGGCTGTCATAGCAAATTTGAATTAATTGAGAAAGGTATCGACCAGGGGTTGCTAAGCATTTTGCCGCGCCATATATTTAATTTGAATTTAAAATTTTAATATACATTTATGCGAAAAAAAGATGAAGATCTAGTTTTAAACAAGACCACTTTCACTTGCAGGATGAAGATTGTATCACCTATTTTTAGTGCTATAATAGGGGCATTGTTTTGTTTACAAAATAGCAGGTTAGATGATAGCTTGTATGTTGAAACATCGACGATGTTTACAAAACAAATAAGAGGTAATGCTATGAGACAGAATATTGTTAATTTTTCTAACAGGTTAACTTGGGTTCAATCAAGAACATTTGGTGATGGTAGAGAGCTAGGTCGAGGCAGGCAAATCAATGGTGTGCAAATTGTTATGGATAATAATCCTCGCACATTAGCTTCTGCTCGTGGAAGAAATGGAACTTATGTTGATACCGGTCAATATAATTTTGGTTATGGAAATACAAGATTTTACACTGATACTGTTTCTTGGTGTGTCGCTTTAGCTGTTTGGGATGGAACAAGGTGCTTTTTAGCGCACATGTCCCCAGGGCAATCACCTATTGGTGTTGGGTTGGCATTAAAACGTTGTTTTGGTAACAGGATAACTCAAAACATGCGTTTTTGTTTGGTGTCAATGGGGGTTCATATAGATAATGCTCGGAACAGCAATGGAACTAGTGCAATTGGAGATGTGATGAATGCAATAGATGTTGCATTTCCACGTGATGGCTGGGAGCGAGCAGCACTTCGTGCGACGTTAGTTACAGGATACTGTGGCATAAAATGGGATCAAAGATGGACTCTTGCTGTACAAACTTATGGTGCTTTTGTGTTTTCCGATAGGCTTGGAAAATATGTGTACTAGAAGTATATAGGGTATAATAAATAATTCGTTATCATTTTGTGGTATGACTGCTTTAGATCTGTACCTGATGGTATAGGCTAGTATCAGCTTCGTGGTAATATTTTTTTAATCCCCAACCCCGAGTTACATTCCTCAAAAAATCCTGATCTAATGCAGCTATGTTGATTGTAGTCATTGCCTATACATTAGGAATTTTTTTAACACAGTATTATTACTATCCAAAATACCTCATCCTAACTACCACTATAGTGATTGTAATTGCAGCCTTCGTTTTTTATGCAAAAGGCGGCGTTAAGCTTATTGCGATATTTATTTTATCATTGTTAGTGGGTTTAAACTGGGCAACGTATCGAGCTCATCAACGATTGCAGTGGTCTTTGCCGCAAACTTTAATAAAAAAACCAGTGCTGATCACAGGCACGATTAATTCATTGCCCAAAGTTCAGCAGCAGTACACGTCTTTTATTATTAAAACAGATTCAATTGCACTAAAAAAAGTATCTACACAATTACGTATTACGTGGTACGACAACAAAAGTCAGCGCGCACCACTGTTTCATGTTGGCGAACGCTGGCGACTTGTTGTTAAATTAATTCCACCGCATGGCACACACAATCCTGGTGGGTTTGATGTGCAACGTTGGATGTTTATTAAAGGCCTTCGAGCGAGCGGTTATGTGGTTGCCAGGGATTCGCGCAATAAACAATATTCAGATGCGCATACCGCTTATTGTGTTGACCACTTGCGTGAGCAGTTGGCAAGTTTTATTCAGCATGCATTGCAGCATTCAACTGATTGGAAACCACTCGCAGCAATTATCACTGCGTTGGTGATTGGTTCACGCAATAGTATGAGTGTGGATGAATGGCAAGTGTTTCAAAACACAGGGACGAGCCATTTAATTGCGATCTCTGGTTTGCATATTGGATTGGTAGCAACGGCTATTTATTTTTTATTCAATTTCTTATGGTCTCGCTCAGCCTTCTTGGTGCGACGATTTCCAGCGCCACGTGCTGCTGCGTGTGCTTCGATTATTGCAGCGTGCATTTATAGCGTATTAGCAGGTTTTTCTTTGCCGACTCAGCGTGCGATCGTGATGATTGGCGTGGTGATGTTGGGGCAGGTGATGAACTGGACGCTACCTGTATGGCAACGATTATTGCTGGCTTTTTTTTTGATATTACTTTGGGAGCCGTTTTCTGTTTATTCTGCCAGTTTTTGGTTGAGTTTTTTTGCTGTGGGTTGGATTGCGTATGTGATGGGTGGCAGGTTGCATGTTGAAAAAGGTTGGCGCGGTTGGTTACGTATTCAAACCGCTCTGTTTTTAGGTTTGTTGCCGATTACATTGTGGTTTTTTCAGCGTGCATCCTTAGCCATGTTTCCTGCAAATCTAGTTGCCATTCCATGGATTAGTTTATTGATTGTTCCTGCAGCGTTAATCGCCTGCATTTTATATGGATGTCACCATGCGTTGGGCATATGGGCAATGGGGTTGGTTGGAAAATTATTATGGCCATTGTGGTGGACTCTTAAATACCTTGCAGCGTTGCCACACGTGGTTTTTTGGCATGCGGTTACCGGGGTGTCGGTGTTAATAGCAAGTGTGGGTGCTGTATTTATTCTATTATTACCCAGAGGTTGGCCTTATAGATGGTTAGGATTATTCTGGTTATTACCGTTATTTTTTTCACACCCTAATTATCCAGCAAAAGGGTCTCTGCGATTGACGATGTTAGATGTCGGCCAGGGTTTATCTGCCGTGTTGCAAACTGCACATCATGTGTTGGTGTTTGATACGGGGCCGAGTAGCCCAACGGGTTATGATGCGGGTAAAGCAATCGTGGTACCTTATTTGTTATCTCGGTCTATTCGTACAATAAATGCACTGGTTGTGAGTCATGGCGACAATGATCATATTGGTGGTGCTGCGAGTATTGCAAAGCTGCTGAACGTTCGGCGCATTTTAACGAGCGTGCCAAGCCGTTTTAAGCAGGCTCATGTTGTTGCTTGTCATGTCGGTGAGCACTGGATGTGGGACGGTGTGAGTTTTACCATATTGTCGCCACAAAAGGGCCAGCCTTATCAGGACAATAACAGTTCCTGTGTGTTGCGGGTGGTTGCTGGGGCTAAGTCAGTATTGCTCACGGGTGATATTGAACGCCCCACGGAGCAGGTTTTGGTGCAAGACCACGCATCGCTTCAGGCAACGATTCTACAGGCGCCACACCATGGCAGCAGGACATCATCTAGCCAGGCGTTTATCAGTGCCGTGTCACCAAGCTTTGTAGTATTCCCTATAGGTTATTGTAATCGCTATCATTTTCCGTCCAAGCAGGTGGTTTTGCGCTATCGGCAAGAGCACGCTAAACTACTCAATTCAGCGCGAGACGGTGCTGTAACGTTTGATCTTATTCCTGGGCAGCCAGTACACGTGACTCGATACTATTTGCACAATCGCTATTGGCAGAGGTGAGTGAATGCGCCATAATAGCGCGCTTAGATTTAAATTCAATACTGATGGGTAATGAGCAAAAAATTATGTTAATTCCACAAAAATGGCGCGCAGGATTGCAGACCTACCGACGTTTACTCGATGTGTCTAAACGCTATTGGGCGATTTTTCTATTGGGTGTGTTTGGTACCATTGTTTTATCGTTAGTTGATGCGGCCTTTGCTTGGATGGTAAAGCCGTTAATCAATCAAGGTTTTATTCATCGCAATGCGCTGTTTATCAAACTGCTACCCGTTTTTATTATTTTGATCTTTATTGTTCGTGGATGCGCGGGCTTTATGTCTAATTATTTTATTAGTCGGGTTGCGCGGAATGTTGTGCGTGATTTTCGCCGTATGATTTTTGCAAAGTTATTAAAATTACCGGCTAGATTTTATGACAAAACAAGTTCGGGACATATTTTATCGACCATTATTTATAATGTTGAACAGGTAGCAACAGCGAGTTCGGCGGCGTTAATCACAACGTTAAGAGAATTCTCTTTATTTGTTGGCCTAGTGGTCGTGATGTTTGTCGTGAGCTGGGAATTAGCTTTAACCTTTCTTATTGTTAGCCCCTTTATAGCTTGGGTGGTGAAAAAGACCAGCACTCGGATGCGTAGGCTCAGTATGAATGTCCAGGAGTCTGTGGGTGATGTGACTCATATTGCCGATGAAAGTATACAAGGTTATAAAGCGATTCGTTTATACGGTGGGCAAGCCTATGAATCTGATAAGTTTCACCTGGCAACAAAACGTAATCAACAACGTGAGTTGAAAATTGTTGTTACCAATAGTGTGGGAACAGCGTTAGTGCAATTTTTAGTAGCCATTCCTATTGCTATTACACTATTGGTCGCCACGATGCCTTCGCTGGGTATTAGCGCGGGTAGTTTTGCCTCCATTATCACGGCTATGATTATGTTGCTGCGGCCTGTGCGTCGATTGACTATGGTTAATAGTGATATTCAGAAAGGTGTTGCAGGCGCTGATAGTATCTTTGATATTTTAGATGATGACGTTGAGGAAGATGCTGGAACGTATCCAATAGGAGAAATAAAGGGTTTAGTAGAGTATGAGAATGTGACTTTCACCTATCCTTCCTCAGAATCTGCAGTATTGCGGAATATTAATTTCACTGCGCAACCGGGTCAGGTTATCGCTATCGTAGGGCGATCTGGTAGTGGGAAGTCAACACTGGTTAATTTGTTGCCGCGTTTTTATGAAGCGCAGCAAGGTGCTATCAGAATTGATGGCGTCAATATTAATGATTATTCTTTGCATGAATTGCGACAACAGTTTTCGTTAGTGTCGCAGCAACCTATTTTATTTAATGATACGATTTTTAATAATATTGCTTACGGGCTAGGTGATACGACCTCTAAAGAGCAGGTGATCGCAGCGGCAGAGGCAGCTTATGTGATGGAATTTGTGCATCGCTTGCCGGAAGGTCTAGAGACCTGTATCGGTGAAGATGGTACGTTACTCTCGGGTGGGCAGCGTCAGCGTATTGCTTTAGCGCGTGCTTTATTGAAGAGCTCTCCCATTCTGATTTTAGATGAAGCCACTTCTGCGTTGGATACACAGTCTGAGCGTAATATTCAACAGGCATTGGATGGCTTGATGGACCAATGTACGACAGTTGTTATTGCTCATCGCTTATCAACGATTGAAAATGCAGATTGGATTATTGTGTTAGATGACGGCGAGATTGTAGAGCAGGGCACACATGCTGAGTTATTGGCATTAAAAAATGCGTATGCGAACTTGCATCAAATGCAGTTTAGAGACACAACCCAACTTGCCTCCTAATGATGAATCCAAATAACATCTGGTATAAGAAACATTGGCTTGCTTATGTGTTGTACCCGTTATCTTTAGTCTATCGTTTGATTGTCACCATAAGGCGTGCTTTATTTAAATGCGGCGTTAAGTCTGTAAAGCAGTTTGATGTTCCCGTTATTGTTGTGGGTAATATTTCAGTAGGGGGTGTTGGTAAGACACCACTAACGATGTGGCTGGTTAATTGGCTGCAACAGCAGGGCTATCAGCCTGGCGTCGTGAGCCGTGGTTATGGTGGTCAATCGAAGGAGTGGCCGCAACTGGTGACAGCGGATACTGATCCAGCGCTGGTGGGTGATGAACCGGTTATGTTGGCTCGCAGATTGGGTTGCCCCATTGTTGTTGCCCCTAATCGTGTGCAAGCGATAGAGCAGTTATTAAAGCACAATCAATGCAATATCATTGTGAGTGATGATGGTTTGCAGCATTATGCGATGGCAAGAGATGTGGAAATTGTTGTGGTTGATGCTGGGCGCCAGTTTGGGAATGGTTGGTGCTTGCCGGCGGGTCCTTTGCGTGAGCCTAAAGCGCGTATGAATACAGTCGATGCTATTGTTTATCATGTTGCACAACAAACGATTGAAGAGAGTGAGTTACAATTTAATTTACAGCCTGAGAGATATATTAATCTCAAAGAGCAAACAATGTCTTTAGCGCTAGATCAATTATCTGGAGTAAAAGTGCATGCTGTTGCAGGTATTGGGCACCCAGAGCGCTTTTTTACTCAACTGCAACAGCTGGGGGCGGATATTATACCTCATGTATTTCCAGATCATTATCAGTTTCAAATGAGTGACTTTGAATTTGGTGATGACTTGTCTATTGTGATGACTGAAAAAGATGCGGTTAAATGCTTGTCTTTTGCAAAGTCAAATTATTATTTTTTGTCTGTTAACGCTAAACCTTCAGAGGCTTTTGTTGCATTTCTTCAAGAGTTATGTTCACAACAACTTTGACCTGCTATCCCACTCCCTCTATACTTAATGTTGACTCTGCAATAAAAGACGCAGAAATTTAATAAGGAGGTTGTAATGGTTTTTTTTGTATGGTTTGTTCTTTTCTTAGCAACATTTTTCGTGCTCAGTTATCACCGTGCATCATTGATCGTGTGGACGATTGGTTTGGGTGTTTATCTGTTAGTGTTATCGACATTGAGCCCGGCGGGTGCTTTTCAACTTAGTGTCTATTGGGTTTTATTTGCAGCCATATTCTTACCATTAAATATTCTGCCTCTTCGCCGCCAATTTATTACAAGACCTATTTTAGCTATTTATCGCCGCTTGATGCCGCAGATGTCCGATACAGAGAAAGAAGCATTAACCGCCGGTGGTGTGGGTTGGACAGCTGATATATTTAGTGGCATGCCTGATTGGAAAAAATTACGTAAAACACCTATGGTGAATATCTCAGAGGAAGAACAAGCCTTTTTGGATGGCCCCGTTGAAAAGCTGTGCTCTATGATTAGCGATTGGGATATTCGACAAAGCATGGTTATTCCAGATGACAT
>JAJFJO010000142.1 GCA_021774015.1 Gammaproteobacteria bacterium | reverse complement strand
TTTTCAAGTTGAGCTATCCTTGCTCCTATTTTTGATTAACCTCAACCTCGCGAAGCTTGGGTGCTAACGCATCAAGCACACCATTTACAAACTTAAAGCCATCCTGTGAACCATAGCGCTTAGTAATTTCTAGCGCTTCATTAATCACAACTCGGTATGGCACATCAATGCGAAACATCAATTCATACACAGACACACGCAGAACAGCTAACTCTACAGGGCTCAGCTCTTCTTGATCGCGATCCAAATGTGGTTGCATAGCTGCATCAATATCAGCTAAGTCCTTGAGTACGCCTTCAACCAGCTCTTTAAAGAAGGCTACATCACCCGTATGAACCTGATGTGCTTCCATAAAATGCACTATTAGTTCTTCTACAGGTTCTTCTGTATGTTGCCACTGAAAAATAGCCTGCATAGCAAACATCCGTGAGCGACGACGCGCTGAAAAATATTGTTTCTTTGGTACTTCTTCTGAAAAATTATTCGACATGTTCTTTTAACCGTTTTATTTCATCATGGAAAGCATCGACATCTTCAAAGCTGCGATACACAGAGGCAAAGCGCACATAAGCAACTTTATCCAATTGTCGTAACTGGCTCATCACCAATTCACCTAAAAATTCTGAAGACACCTCGCGCTCACCCGTAACACGCAGTTCATGCTGTATACTCTGAATTGCATGGTCCAACTGTTGCATAGTAACGGGGCGTTTTTCCAACGCTTTCATAAAACTACTACGCAATTTTCTTTCTTCAAATGCTACGCGTGTACCATCACGTTTAACAATATGAGGCATACGTAATTCAGCCACCTCATAGGTTGTAAAGCGCTCATTACATTGCACGCACTCACGACGACGACGCACTCGCGCACCATCATCACTCATACGCGAATCAATGACTTTAGTATCTTCAATATGACAGAAAGGACAAAACATAGTTTAAGCTTCCACACAATTACGTTCATACACTGGGTGTTGATGACAAAGCGCTAATGCCTTCGCTTTAATGTCAGCAATCACCTGCTCATTATTCAAGTCATCCAGTATATCACAAATCCAGCCAGCTACTTGGCGCATCTCTTGCTCACCAAAACCACGTGTTGTTGATGCAGGTGTACCAATCCTTAGCCCACTGGTTACAAAAGGAGAACGTGGCTCGCCAGGAACTGTGTTTTTATTGGCTGTGACATTGGCCCTTCCCAAGGCAGCCTCTGCATCTTTACCGGTAATATCCTTATCAATTAAATCGATTAATAACATATGATTATCTGTACCACCAGACACAATTTTATAACCGCGTTGCATAATCACATCTGCCATGGCACGCGCATTATCAATCACCTTTTGTTGATAGGCTTTAAAACTCGGATCTAATGCCTCCTTAAACGCAACTGCCTTTGCAGCGATAATATGCATTAACGGGCCACCCTGTGAGCCTGGAAAAATAGCGGAATTGAATTTTTTTGCCAGATCAGGGTTTTCTTTCGCCAAAATAATACCACCACGCGGACCGCGCAAGGTTTTATGCGTCGTTGAAGTAACCACATCCGCAATATCAACGGGTGATGGATAAAGACCTGCCGCAACTAAACCAGAAACATGCGCCATATCGACAAACAGATAAGCACCAACGCTATCTGCAATCTCACGAAAACGCTGCCAATCTAAAATACGTGAATACGCCGAGAACCCAGCCACCACCATTTTAGGTTGATGCTCATTGGCTAAACGCTGCACCTCATCGTAATCAACTTCGCCCGTTGCCTCATCCACACCATACGGCACCGCATTATAGAGCTTACCAGAAAAATTCACTTTCGAGCCATGAGTCAGATGGCCGCCACTAGAAAGATCCATCGCTAAAATCGTATCGCCAGGATTAAGCAATGCAAAATACACCGCCGCATTCGCCTGAGAACCTGAGTGTGGCTGCACATTAACATAATGAGCACCGTACAATTGCTTCAAGCGCTCGCACGCCAAGTCTTCCGCTTTATCAACATACTCACAGCCACCGTAATAACGCTTATGCGAATAACCTTCGGCATACTTATTAGTCAACACCGACCCTTGCATTTCCATTACCCGAGGGCTGGCGTAGTTTTCGGACGCAATCAGTTCGATATGGTCTTCTTGGCGCTGCACTTCCTCCTGCACTGCCTGCCATAACTCAGCATCAAATGATTCAACACATACATCACGTTTGAACATAGCCCACCTCCTCTATAAATTCGTTATAAGAATTGGGGGGTATTGTAGCCTATTTTTGCATATGCGTGCTAACCAAGGATAACTGAATAATTAATTTTTTTCTCTCAAAGAGTTACCTCTTCAAATCGCCATAGATTAGAATAATAACCAATTGAAAATAATAGGTTTTTCGTTAAACCACACTAGGCCGGCACCACCACTTTGCACAAAACAACCCTGTCTTTTTGACATTCAATGCTAAAAACAACCTTGTCTTTTTAACATAAAATGATTAAAATAACCTTGTCTTTTTGACACTTAGTGCTCAAAAAAACCCTGTGTTTTTGACAAGACACATGGGAATATGAAAATTAATCAAAATAATCAAAAGTTTAGAAGGTATCAGCATGCAACGAGAACTCACTACAGAGCTAATAAAATGGCAAAAAAAATCTGAGCATTTGCCTCTACTTTTGCGTGGCGCAAGACAGGTTGGCAAAACCTATTTGGTTGAACAGTTTGGTAAAAATAACTTCACCAACACCGTTAGCATCAACTTCGAGCTATCACCAGAGTATCTTGCCTGCTTTGAAACACTAAAACCTGCTGAAATTCTCACTAAAATCGAAGTCATCAGCCAACAAAAAATCATCTCCGGGGAAACACTATTATTCCTCGATGAAATTCAAGCCTGCCCGAATGCTATTGTTGCTCTTCGCTATTTTCGCGAACAAACCCCAAAGCTTCATGTTATTGGTGCAGGTTCATTACTAGAATTTGCTTTAGAAAGAAAAGACATGCGCATGCCCGTTGGTCGCGTCCAATATATCTACCTCAAACCTCTTTCTTTTCAAGAGTATTTAAATGTTACTGAAAACAATAATTTGTTGGAGTATCTCAATACAGTCAGCATTGACACCGGCATCCCTGAAGCCATACATACAAAAGCTCTGCAACTCATCCGCGAGTACATGATTATTGGTGGCATGCCGATGGTGGTTTCAAACCATGTCAAATCACAACCCTTAAGAGACTCACAAGAATTTCAAACATTACTATTAAAAACCTATAGTGACGACTTCACCAAATATGCCTCAAGTGCTCAGCATAAATACTTACAGCAAGTTTACAATCAAACACCTGGGCTTGTTGGCCAACAGGTTAAATACTCTCATATTTCAGCAGACATGGATTCACGCTATATCAAAAAAGCGATCTCCCTACTTAATAAAGCGGGTGTTATCAGCCCTATTTATACGACCTCTGCTGCCGGCTTGCCGCTTAACATACACATTAATGATAAAAAATTTAAATTACTATTTTTAGACGTTGGTTTATTAAAGCGTGCTACTAAACTGGACATTGATTTATTATTTACTGAAAATCTATTACTGCTCAATCAAGGCGCCATTGCTGAACAATTTGTCGGGCAAGAACTCCTCGCCTACCAAGACCCATACGAAGAACCTGAATTATTTTTCTGGGCACGTGACAAAAAGAGCAGCCATGCTGAAGTGGATTACTTAATCAATATCAATTCTCAAATACTCCCCATCGAAGTGAAGTCAGGCAAAACAGGTTCGCTTAAGTCTCTTCATTTGTTGATGCAAGAACGAAAATTACCATTAGGTATCCGTATCTCAGCAAAGACTTTGAACCTACACGGCAACATACTATCGATTCCGTTTTACATGATAAATCAGCTAAAGCGCTTAGTAACAAATTTATAAGCATACGACTCAGAAAAAACAAACATCCGCATAAAAATTCGGCAACGCATCTTTCTCGAGCTAACCTCTACGCTCAGACTTACGTCGCAAAACCGCCATCGTGAGCCTATTCACTGAAACCAGTTTATTCTTACCATCCCGAATTTCAATGCTCCACACTTGCGTCGTTTGCCCAACATGAAACGGCGTGGCTTTAGCGGTCACCTTACCAGAGCGCGCGATACGGATATGATTGGTATTGATATCCAAACCCACACAGTAATGCGTATTAATATCCACACAAAAATTAGCAGCAACACTACCAACAGTTTCTGCTAACACACAAGAAGCACCACCGTGCATTATCCCAATCGGCTGCTTTGTGCGCTCATCAACCGGCATGGTTGCGACTAAGAAATCGTCGCCAATCTCAGTAAATTCGATTCCTAAAAAATCACCCATTGTATTTTTGTTACGCTCTTCTATCACATCTAGCGATATTGGTGTTTTCCATATGGGCATCTACTCATTCCTTTTAATGTATTAGTTCAAAAAAGTACTATGCTTAGGTTTAGATTGCAAATACATTTCATCTATAGCAATAAAATGCCACCAAAAACTACGGGGTTGCTGATGGTTTGAAAAACGGTTAGGCTAAATAAGAATACTCCTCGGCAAGCTGCAGGACATCATTTTAAACAAACAACATACACTGAAATATTCATGATAAATCCAAAAAAATGGCAACAATTAAAAACCTGGATGGAGCAATTAGATATCCATGAAAAGAATATTATAGAAAAATTTATTCTGGGTTCCGGTCGTGGCGGGCAAAAACTGCAAAAAACAGCATCTTCCGTATATGTGCAACATACGCCTACCGGTATTGAGGTCAAATGCCAACAAGATCGTTCGCGTGATGCAAATCGCTATTACGCTAGAAAGCGGCTATGCGAAAAAATTGAAACCATATTGCTTGGCAAAGAAAGTAAAAAACAACAAGAAGCAGAGAAAATACGCCGCCAAAAGCGTTGTCGTTCACGCAAAGCAAAAGAAAAAATTCTCGAACAAAAACGCAAACGAGCCGAGGTTAAAGGAACAAGAAAAAATCCAGGAACTGATGATGAGTGAAACCGCTATTGGCATGAACCCAGTATCCTAAAAAACGTAGCTAAGTGCGCTTTCTAAGGTTATTAACAACAAAAATCACCCATTTTTCAATAGTTCAACTTTTCACCATTAGACTGCATTAGGCACAAAATGTCTAATTAGACAATCAGTGACTAATGACGTCTAATAGCTTTTTAGAGCGCTAAAGTTACCGCTGTAACAGTAATTTCAATCTTTTTAGTTTATTAACCGCGCTAAAATAAATGAAATAGTCTTAATTCACCGCTATAACAGTAAAATTTACGGTATTTTTTTGGTTTTGATTGAAATAACGAAAAAAACATCTATAATTACTGCCATAGCAGCACTAAAAGAGGTTTTATCATGCAAACCAATCGTTGTGAAAATATTGCTAGATGCATTAAGTATCATAGAAAAAAAGCAGGCCTCTCTCAGCTTAAGCTAGCAAACTTAGCTGGCACTGGTAAAACTGTTGTTTTCGATATCGAGCATGGGAAAGCAAGCGTGCAATTTAACTCATTACTCAAAATTTTAAATGCGCTTAATATAACGCTGACACTAAACAGCCCATTGATACAGGAATTTGAGGAACATGAAAAAAGCTAACGTATTAGTACATGGCATTATTGCTGGTGAATTTATCGAGCACAGCAAAAATCACTATACATTTCAATACTGTGATAGCTACCAAGGCCAACCCATTTCTCTTACACTACCCGTTCAAAAATCAGAATACAGCTTTGATAGTTTTCCTGCATTTTTTGACGGGCTTTTACCAGAAGGAATCATGCTAGAAGGCCTACTACGTAAAAGAAAAATAGATAAGTATGATTATTTTTCACAACTCCTTGCTGTAGGAAATGATTTGATTGGCGCCATCACTGTCGAGGAAGCAGCAGAATGAAACAATCTCGCTGCCCTATCAGCTACAACCCCATTCCAGCTGGCACACTTTACTCTGCTGAGGGTTTAAAAAAATTATCGGGACAGCTTAACGATCTTAACAACCTTCCCTTCAGCGCTATAGAATTAGTCCATGAAGCAAGCTTACGCAGTGACAAGATGTCTATACAAGGAGTACAGCCTAAATTAAGCGCCACACTCAGCATAAAAAACAAATGCTTTAACATTGTTGATCAAAAAGGTCGGTACATTTTAAAGCCACCCTCTGAACACTATCCTGAGTTACCCGAAAACGAAGATGTCACTATGCGTATGGCAGAACACTTTAACATAGAAACACCTATACACGGCATGATTTACAATAATGACAATAGTCTCACTTATTTTATCAAACGATTTGACCGTGTTGGGCATAATAAAAAAATTGCAGTAGAAGACTTTGCTCAAATTTCAGGACTATCACGAGAAACTAAATATGATTTTTCTATGGAAAAAATGATATCCCTGTTAGATCAATACTGCACTTTTCCCCTAATCGAAAAAGTAGAATTGTTTAAGCGGGTAATATTCAATTATTTAGTGGGTAATGAAGACATGCATTTAAAAAACTATTCGCTAATAACACGAGAGAACAAGGTGGGGTTAGCTCCTGCTTATGATTTTCTAAACTCAACGATTGCGATAGGCAAGGCGATTGAGGAAATAGCATTACCAGTCAATGGAAGGAAAAACAATTTAAGGCGCAAGGACCTAGTCAACTATTATGCCATTTCTCGACTCAATCTATCTATAAAAGTAATACAACCTATATTGGATGAGGCAAAAGCTAGGCTCCCTGAATTACTCACCTTGCTGGAAAAATCATTTTTAAGCGATAGTATGAAACAACGTTACAATGACATATTGCACAAACGCTACAACACTCTTTTCCTTTAGCCTTAGGTGATAGCTTTAGGCTTAATCAACAAAGAACTAGCTAAAGCCAACACAAGGTATACAATTAAAACAGACAAACCAAGCCGATAACTGTGCGCAGTGAATATTCTTATATGATGAACACTATGGCCATTCCAGTTTAGATCTAAAATTTTTCCCACTAATGGATCGGCAATCCCTCCAAATAATGGGTCACCCATATTAAACACACCGATCACCGTACCAACAATTAACGATGAATTAATACTTCTCGCAACGGTATAACTCATCACAAAACCACTAGAACCAAATCCAAAACACAATATCAATCCATCAAGTAACCAAGCAGGCAATCCAGGAATATAAACAACGGCGGCTAACGACATAAGAGCTAGCAATGTCCCACCAAACATAATGGGTATATATTGCTGCATTGCCTTACCAAGAAACCCCACAAAAAAGCTACCAGACACAAACCCCACAAATACTAACGACATTGAAGACGCCGCAGTTAGTTTTGTCACATGATAAGCACTCATTAAAAAAGGCATACCCCACAGCCCTCCAAAAACAGTGACGGGCGTAAACGCCAACCCACCATAGAGAATCAGTGGAATATTAGATGTGTTTTTAAAAATCGTTGTGACATTTTTTTTGAAACTAAGCGATGTGGTTTGCACTTTACTCTCAACAACTCGATTGCTTCTGCCACTAAAAATAAATAACAAATAACATAAAAATAAGACAAAACCTAACACTGCACAATACAACATTGTCGTCCGCCAACCAAGATGACTAACTAAAGAAGCCAAGGGCTCCTCAGCTGCACCTGCACCCGACATACAGGCCACCCCAAACAAGCCCGAAAGCAACGGAGAATATCGCTGCGGAAACCATAAGCTAGCAATTTTCATATAACTGATCGTACCAAAAGCGGCACCAAATCCCATCAACAGGCGCCCCAAACAGGCCATGTAAAATGAAGATGCTTGCGAAAAAATCAGTGCACCAAACGCACAAATCAAAACAGCAATGCCTGTTAATTGTTCAACATTATATTTATCTAACAAAATTCCTGAGGGAATTTGCATGATCATATAGGTATAGAAAAAAACACCGGTGAGAACACCAAGCGATGTGCCTGATAAGCCATAAGCATGCATCAAGTCACCAGTCATCACTGAAGGCGATACTTGCAAAATGTATTTATAGAATACAAACGCGACGGTTAAGGAGAAAACGACCCACGCCATAGCATTCGGCTGACTTTCCTCAACAGTAATTGCTTCTGACATAGACCTGTTCCACAACCGTATTCAAACCCAAGCAACACCCTATACATCTAACACAAAAAGGTCAAGAGATGATCAATATACTAGCAGCTCTCAGCTCCCATAACAGACTGAATAAGCTCAGCAATTGCAGTAATACACGTTTCTCGAGGGCTGGTTTTTCGCCACAATAAACCAATATGCCTACCAGGAGGCCTCTTAGAAGAAAAAGGCAAGTAGATAATATGGTCGCCCTTTCGTTGCGCTGTTTTTGGGATCAGCGTAATACCCACATCAGAAGCCACCATTTGACGCAGGGTTTCCATGCTGGTTGCACGAAACCCATTTGGGTCACCAAGATTGCAAACACTCAGCGCTTGATCACGCAAACAATGGCCATCGTCTAAAAGTAATAATGTTTCCTGATTTAGCATTGCTTCTGTAGCCGATTTTTTTTCCGAAAATGCATGTTGCTTCGACACTGCCAACAAAAAAGGATCAAAAAATAATGCTTGTTCATGCAGTTTATCGTTATTAACTGGTAAAGCAATTAAGGCTGCATCGAGATTTCCCTGCAATAACTGCGAGATTAACACATCAGTTTTTTCTTCAACCAATAGTAGCGTGAGCTCCTTATATTGCTTTTTTACCTGCCGAATAACCTTTGGAAAAATATAAGGACCTAACGTAGGGAATGCACCTAGCTTTAAGCGCCCAGCAAAAGGATTGCCAGAGGCTTTAGCTAACTCTTTAATGGCATCTCGCTCATTAATAATATTGCGCGCCCTCTTAGCAACATCATGCCCCAGCGGCGTTACCATAACAGACTTGTTAGTACGCTCAAACAATTTAGCACCCAACTCTTCTTCTAGCTTCTTTAGCTGCATACTAAGAGCTGGCTGGCTGACGCAGCACACTTCAGCCGCTTTACCAAAATGGCAATGTTTCACCACCGCCAAAAAATAAGTAAGGTCACGAATATTCATTCGATAAGAATATCTTATCGTTATAATAAAATCAATATATTTTAAGTTCCCAAGATGATTGGCGATACTTGTATTTCAGATTTACTTAATCACCAAGGAGAAAGGCAATGAGAGCTAACGATAAAACTGAGATTGACGCAGTGACAACTGCACACGCACAAGCAGTTATAGCAAGTCAAAATGCTTTAGTAAAATCCGTCCGATCAAGCGCACTTAACTTTCGTCATTGGCTCTACCTTCTACAACAAATCCAAGATCCGGCTTCTTATAGACCCATACAAATGGCTGAAGATGAACAGCATCTAGATCGCAATCATATTTATGACGCAGAACAAAAACAGTGGATAGAACGTGATGTAGCAAATAAAGAAAGAAGCTTGCCGAAAGATACCCTATACACAAAAAAAACCAGCACTAGCTATCTGCCACCAGATGCCAATATAAAAATATTTGAACATAGCATAGGGGAAAGTATTGGCTTACTATTTGATTTGCGTGACTGTGAAATAAAAGATAAGCACATTTTTGAAGCTAACATAAACTCCAGAAACAAACCCTGGATAAAACGAGCTGCTCCTCACCATCAAGAAGAGCATCCTTTAACCAATATCACGCTAGAGGCTTTACGCGCCAAACATCAGCCTATACCGCTTACCGTCTTAGGAGCAACGCTTCTGGGCTATGACATTAAACAAACTTTCGCACACAATGAAATTATGGCCGGTCTATCAAAACAGTCGCTAATCGGTAGTTTTGCAAGAAAAAATACCCTTATAGAGCGCCTTGCAGCATTAGCAATGCATGCATTTGTTTATGATAAACTCAATAAAAAAGTTCCTGTTTTCATTCTTAATTCAGAAGAAGGCTTGAAACATTACACACGTCGCGATCAATTTAATGATTTTAAAACCGCTTTACAACTACCAAAAGAACACACAGCAAGGCTCTATGTTGAAATATATTTTGAACTAGTCAACCCCGAGCTTCGAGAACTTGTAACACAATCAATTAAAAGAGATCAAAGCAGATTAAAACCAGACGATAGCTCTTCAGGAGTAGTGGCAAATTTTGTTGGCCGAGAAGAACTAGCACGCCTAGAGTTTCAGCGGAGCAGAGAACCAGCCCCCTCAACCACTTCTTTATCAGTCTCTCTAGTAACCGCGATACCCAAGCCTAAAGAAATCAGTGAGGCAGAGCTTTCAAGCCTTAAAGCTAGAGTAGCAGAGAACTGCAATGATACTAACCATCACACTGATAACCAACAACAACTGGAATACGATATCGAATATCTTTGCGCTCACCATAGTGTCTTAGCAATGGGATTACTCCTGAATGCAATTAATAAGCATGAGAACTTATCCTGCACCTTAACAAGCTTCCTTAAAAATGGCATGCTATACAAGCTTACAGAAAAAAAGTTTGAAGAATTTTTTGCTAAGTTTTTTTTC